>NZ_CEEDMJ010000007.1:0-216685 GCF_979255925.1 Kineococcus sp. AC630 | reverse complement strand
CGAGTACGAGACCATCATGACCTCGTCGGTCGCTCTGACCGCGTGACGTAGCTGTCACCTGATCATGCAGCAGACCCGAGATCGAACGCCGCGCCAGCAGTCGATGCCCCCGCTCGCCTCGTCAGTCGACGCGGATCGGGATGCGAGTCCCGTCGCTGATGCGTTCACCCGGCAACCCGTGCGCACCCGCGCCGGTGCTGCAGCCCGCGCACCTGGGTGGCGTAGGACGCGGTAGCCCTGACCTGGAGGGCGGCCAGGGCGCGTTCGTCGTTCTCGAGGGCGGTGATGACGTCGATGAGTTCGGCAGGGGCAGGCCGGCGTCGATGCGGAACTCGAGGCCCGCGAGCCGTTCGGCGAGACCGGCCACAGGTCGATGGAAGCCGAGCGGGTCGCTCGCAACAAGAGCACATCACGTGCAGTGCAAGACAAGGACAGACAGCAGGGTTCTTGGTTCAACTGTGCCAGGAGCGTCCGACACGACTGCCCCAGCTTCGCCGGGTCGTCCACAGGATCGCCGCCGCGGCGCTCAGTCCACCGACGACCACGGAGAACCCGGGCGACGTGAACTGCGCGAGGGACCCTGTCCGCAGGTTCCCCAGACCAGGTCCGGCGACCCCGACGACACCTTCCAGCGCGCTCACCCGCCCGAGCACCTCGTCCGGTGTGTGCAGTTGCACGAGGGAGCCGCGCGCGATGACCGAGACCGTGTCGGCGGCCCCGGCCACGACGAGCAGCAGCAGGGACGGTGCAGGGGAGTCGACGAATCCGAAACCGGCCAGGGCGAGACCCCACGCGACGCCGCCTCCGACGACGAAGCGCACCGGCCGCGCCGAGCCGGTGATCCGGGAACTCAGCAGACCCGCGAGCACTCCGCCCACGGCGAGGGCGGTCAGGAGGAAGCCGAACCTCGACGCGTCGCCGAACCGGGCGGCGGCGATCTCCGGGAACACGGCCACGGGCATGGCCAGGACGGTGGCCAGCAGGTCGCAGAGCAGGACGGTCCGCAGCACGGGCCGCCGCCACACCTCCGACATCCCGGCGAACGGCGAGACCCGGGCGGAACTCGCGCGAACTCCCGGCAACCTGCGGAGCAGGAACAGCGCCGTCAGGGACACGATCGCGTCGACGAGGAACGCGGGTGCGGGTCCGGTGCTCGCCAGCAGGAGCGCCCCGAGCACGGGGCCGCCCAGCAGGGCGACCTGGAACGACAGGTGCAGGAGGGCGACCCCCGCGGGGACGAGGTGGTCGGGGAGCAGCCGGCGCAGGAACGTGCGTCGGGCGGGAGCGCCGCACGACGTCGCGACGGTCTGCAGGACCACGAGGCAGAACACGGCGCCGACCCCTCCCCGGGCCGACGCGGCGGCCAACCCCAGCGCGGCGACGGCCGAGACCGCCGTGGTCGCGAGGACGACGCTCCTCCGGTCGAACCGGTCGGCCAGGGTTCCGCCCACGAGGTTGCCGGCCACGGTGGCTGCGGCGCTCGCCGCCCCGACCAACCCCGTCAGCACGGTGTTCCCCGTCTCCGTCTGCACCTGGAACAGCAGGGCGGTGCCGGCGAGCTGGGCGGTCGTCCCCGTCGCGGTGGAGGAGGCCCAGAGGTTCCGGAAACCCCGGTGGCGCAGCGGCCGGAGGTCGATCACAACCGGCGGGCGATCCGCTCGCCGAAAGGGGTGCGGGCCAGGGCCGCGTGCATCTCGTCGACGCTCTGCTGCAGGGGGTGCGCGATCTCGGCCTGCAGTTCGTCCCAGGCCGCCTCGGTGGCCCGCCACTCCGCGTCCAGGAAGTCCACGACGGAACGTGCCGCGTCGGTGAGGTCGACGCTCCGGGTCCGGGCGTCGGCGCCGGGGGAGGAGCGCACCAGGCCTGCCGTCCGCATCGCCGCGACGGTCTGGCTCATCGCCGACTGGGTCACGTCGACGGCGCCGGCGAGGGCCCGCACCGTCATCGGCCCGGCGTGGTGCAACCGCAGCAGCGGGAGGACGAACCGCGGCCGGACGTGCCCCATTCCGCGCTCGACGTAGAGCCGGGCGATCTCGTCGTCCATGGCGGCAAGCAAGCGCAGGACGGGTTTCGGGCCGGAGGGTTCCAAGGTCGGGTCGGAAGGTGTCACAGCACTGATACAACAGCACTGTCACACCTGGCGGCAACCCGCCGAACGGGAATTCCAGGTGTTACGCAGATGAAACCTCCACGAAACCTCTCCTGGTATACCGTCCAGCTCGTGTCCTCCTCGTTCCGCCTCGTCGGGGTCTTGCACCTGCCGCCGCTGCCCGGTGCCGTCAACTACGCCGGCACTCCCGTCCGCGAGATCGCCGCTCGCGCCGTCGAAGATGCCCTTGCCCTGCAACGGGCCGGCTTCACCCACGTGATGGTCCAGGACGCCAGCGACATGCCGCAGGCCGTCCGGGTCGACGCTCCCACCGTCGCCGCGCTCTCGGTGGTGGGTGCCGCCGTGACCAACTCGGTATACCTCCCCGTCGGGGTCGTCGTGGGCCACAACGACGGACCGAGTGCCGTCGCGATCGCCCACGCCGTCGGAGCCAGGTTCGTGCGGGTGAAGGTCCTCACCGGGGTCTCGATCGGCCCGACCGGCTGGATCGAGGGCTGCGCGCACGACGTCGCCGCCGTGAGGCGGCGGATCGGCGCCGACGTCGAGGTCTGGGCCGACGTCCACGAGGCCACGAGCCTCGCCCTCGCCTCCACCCCCGGGTGGGCCGCCCGGGAGGCCCGGGACTTCGGCCGCGCCGACGTCCTCGTCGTCACCCGCGACAGCGGCGTGCCCGACGCCCTCACCGACATCGCCGAGCTGCGCGAGCTCGTCCCCGACGTCCCCTTCGTCGTCGGCGGGCGCGTCTCCCTCGCCACCATCGACGCCACCGTGGCCGGTGCGGACGGCGCGATCCTCGGCAGCGCCATCAAGCGCTCCAGCGCCCCCGACGCCCGCGTCGACCCCGAGGTCGCCGCCCGCTTCGGCGCCGCACTCCCGACGGGAACCCCGTGAACGACCGAGCCAGCCAGACGGAGCCCCCTGTGACCAGCACGCCCCCCAGCCCCTTCATCGGCCCGGACAGCCCCCTCGACGCCCGCCAGCAGGAGGTCGTCCAGCGCGTCTCCGCCGCCGAGCACGCCTCGATCGTGGCCCTGCCCAGCGACCACCCGCTGGACCCGAAGCGCCGGGCCCGCGACGAGGCCACCTACCCGGAACTCCTGGCCCAGCCGGCACGGATCCGGGAGACCCTCGCCGCCAACGACGCGGCTCTCGACGAGCTCGCCGGGCTGATCGCCGGGCACGACCTCGACCGCGTGTTCGTCACCGGTGCCGGGGACTCCCTCGCGGTCGCCATCGCCGCCCGCCAGACGCTCGAGCAGATGCTCGGCGTCCCCTGCGAACCCGCGCAGAGCCTCGACCTGGCCTACTACCTCGCGCCCCTGCTCACCCCGCGCAGCCTGGTCATCGCCCTCTCCAGCTCCGGTGAGACGACCCGGACCGTCGAGGCCGCCCTGGTCGCCCAGCACGCCGGCGCCCTCACGGTCGCGATCACGAACACCCCGGGTTCGACGCTGGACGCCGAGTGCGGCCGGACCCTGCTGCTCAAGGCCACGCGGGTCGGCTGGCCCACCCAGTCCTCCACGACGGCCCTGGCGCTGCTCCTCGACCTCGCCGTCCGGGTCGGTCGGACCACCGGCCGGCCCGGGGCGGAGGAACTCGCGGCACACCTCGAAGCCATCCCGGACCTCATGGAACGCGTCATCGCCGACGTCGAGGAACCCCTCGCGGTGATCGCCGAACGGGAACGGGACGCCGACACGTTCCTGTTCTCGGCGGCCGGCCCGAGCTGGGGTTCCGCCGTCATCGGCGCGGCCAAGGTCAAGGAGTGCACCCCCGACCACGCCGAGGCGGTCCAGGTCGAGGAGTTCCACCACTACAACTCCCTCAAGGCGGGGGAGCCGATCTGGATCATCGCGCCGGCCGGCCCCTCGGTGCCGCGCGCCGTGCACACCGCCGCCGAGGCCAAGCGGTTCGGGGGTCGCGTCTACGTCATCACCACCGAGGGGGTGGCCGGGTTCGACGAGGTCGCGGACCGGGTGATCACCGTTCCGGCGGTCCCGGAGGCGCTCAGCCCGCTGGTGACCGTCCTCCCCGCGCAGCTCACCGGCTACCTCCTGGCCATGGCTCAGTTCCGAGCAGCGGAGAACCCCGGTGACTGACGCGTCGCTGCTCTGCGTCGGGAACCTCACGATCGACGACCTCGTCATCGACGGACGGGAGACGACCGCCCTCGGCGGCGACGCCCTCTTCGCCGCGCTCGCCGCGCGTCGCACGCTCACCGACGTGCGGATGCTGGCGCCGATGGGTTCCGACCTGCCGTCGACGTTGCTGGGAACCGTCGCGGAACTCGGCATCAGGGTGGAGGCCAGCCGGCCGCGGACCATCCCGACCGTGCGCAACCGCGTCGAGTACGCCGCCGACGGGTCGCGCACCTGGCACCTGCTCTGCGGTGAGGAGGCCTTCGACGTCCTCTCCGTGTACCCCGAGGACGTCACGGGTGACGCGCTGTCCGCGGACGGGATCCTCGTCTCGGCCATGAGCCTGCGTTCCCAGCTCACCCTGGGGCCGTGGCTGCGCGCGCAGACCGGCGCGACGATCTACCTGGACCTGCAGGAGGACTACGTCGCGGGGAACGAGCGGGAACTCCTGGACCTGCTGGCGACCTGCGACGTGTTCCTGCCCAGCGAGGTCGAGGCCGTCGCCCTGGCCGGGACGACCGACCTGGAGCGGGCGGCGGAGATCTTCCGCGACGCCGGCCCGGACGTCGTCGTCGTCAAGACCGCCGAACGCGGCTGCGTGATCGCCACCGCCGACCGGACGGTCCTCCTGCCGACCGAGGCCGTCGTGCCCGTCGACTCCACCGGAGCGGGCGACGCGTTCTGCGGGGGTTTCGCCGCGGCGCACGTCGCCGGTGCCGATCCGGTCGAGGCGGCGGGCGCGGGTGCCGCCGCGGCCCGGGTCGCGATCGGCGGCCACGGCGTCGCCGGTCTCCTCGCCGATCTGGGGAGCCTCGCGTGAGCCACGTCCGGATCCTGAACCCGAACACCAGCGTCGCCATGACGGAGGCCGTGCTCGCGGCGGCCCGTGCCGTCGCCCGCCCCGGCACGCACGTCAGCGCCACCTGCTCCCGCCGCGCCCCCGCCACCGTCGAGACCCACGTCGACGAGGTGTTCGGCGCCGCCGGGATCCTCGAACAGGTGGAACGGGGTGAACGCGACGGCGTCGACGGCTACGTGATCGCCTGCTTCGGGGACACCGGTCTGCCGGCCGCCCGGGAACTCGCCCGGGGACCCGTCGTCGGCATGACGGAGGCCGCGCTGCAGGCCGCCTCGCTGCTCGCGCACCGGTTCAGCGTCATCACCATGCCGCCGCGGACGATCGCCATGACGGACCGCGTCGTGCAGGAACTCGGGTTGGCGCACCGCTGCACCGTCCGTGCCGTCGACGTCTCCGTCGCGGAGATCGAGACCGGCGCCGGGCCCGCCTTCGACGCCTTCGCCCGCGAGGCCCGCGAGACCCTCGTGGCGGAGCGGGCCGAGGCCGTCGTGCTCGGCTGCGCCGGCCTCACCGATCTCGTCGACGGTCTGCGCGCGGCCCTGGGGGTTCCCGTGATCGACGGCGTCGCCGCCGCGACCACGGCGCTCGAAGGGTTGCTCGCGCAGGGCCTCACCACCTCCCGGGCGAACACCTGGGCCGAACCCGTCGGTTCCCCGGCCACGAGCGAGGTGTGGGGATGAGCGTCCTGTTCACCGACGTCCTGGTCTGGGCCCCCGCCCAGCCCTCGGCGATGGTCGGCCCCACCGACCTCCTCGTCGACGGCGACGTCATCGCCGCGATCGGGGAGCAGGCGCGGGGACTCGCCCCCGCCGACGCCCGCACCGTCGACGGCGCCGGCCACCACGTCCTCGTCCCCGGTCTGGTCAACGCGCACTTCCACTCGCCCGCCAACCACCTCAAGGGCGCGTTCCTCAGCCGTCCGCTCGAGACGTTCATGCTCTACGAGTCCCCCGCCGACCCGGCCCTGACGCCGACCCCGCGGGAGGCGTACCTGCGCACGATGCTCGGCGCCCTGGAGATGCTGCGCACCGGGACGACGAGCGTGCAGGACGACGCGTTCCTCATGCCCACCCCGGACCCCGAGATCATCGACGCGGTCATGCAGGCCTACGCCGACAGCGGGATCCGCGCCTCCGTCGCCCTGGACCAGCCCGAACTCCCCGACGCGGACAAGCTCCCGTTCCTGACCGGGGCCGACGAAGGTTTCACCCAGGCGTTGAACACCCCCGCCCCGGCCGCGGCCCCGGAACTCCTCGCGGCCTACGACCACCTCGTCGGGAACTGGCACGGGAGCCACGGCGGCCGGCTCACGGCCGCGGTCTCGATCTCCGCCCCCCAGCGGGTCAGCCCCGAGTACTTCGCGGCCCTCGACGACCTCAGCCGCCGCCACGACCTCCCGTTGTTCGCCCACTTCCTGGAGACCCGGGTGCAACGGGCGCTCTCGGTGCCGGGCACCGGGCAGGAACGCTTCGCCGGCCGCAGCCTGGTCCGCTACACGGCCGACCTCGGGCTGCTCAGCGAGCGGGTCAACGTCATCCACGCCGTGTGGGTCGACGACGACGACCTGGACCTCATCGCCGACGCGGGCGCCGTCGTGGCCCACAACCCCGTGAGCAACCTGCGCCTGGGCAGCGGGGTCATGCCGTTCCGGGCCATGCGCGAGCGGGGCATCCCGATCGCGCTCGGCGTCGACGAGGCGATCTGCGACGACACCGTGAACACCTGGGGCGTCGTCAAGGCCGCGGGGCTCGTGCACAACGTCTCGGGGCTCGACGCCGAGGACTGGCCCAGCACCACCGAGGTCCTCGAGGCCCTCTGGGAGGGCGGTGCGGCGGCCATGCGCCAGACCGGCCGGATCGGTCGCGTCGACGTCGGCGCCCAGGCCGACCTCCTCCTGCTCGACCTGCACGCCCCCGCGTTCACCCCCTTCAACGACCTCCGCGGTCAGCTCGTCTACTGCGAGAACGGCGGCAGCGTCGCCATGACCCTCGTCGCCGGTCGCGTCGTCGCCGAGGCCGGTCGCGTGGTCTCCGTGGACGAGACCGAACTGCTGGCGGAGGCGCGTGAACTGCACGCCGCCCGTCTTCCCGCTCTCCAGCGCACGTGGGCCGCGGCCGACGCCCTGCTCCCGGCCTACGACGCCGTGGTCCGCCGGGCCGCCCGCACCGACGTCGGAATGAACAGGTGGATCGCATGACGCACGACGAGGAGTCTCCCGGCCACGCCGTCTGGGACTACCAGCCCATCACCGCCGCCCCCGGCCCGGACTGGCCGGACGGCCGTCGCCTGGCCGTCTACGTCGCGCTCGGTCTCGAGGAGTACCGGTTCGGCGCGGGCCGCACCGAGGACATCGTCCCCGAGGTCGGCGCCCCCGACCTCGTGAACACCTCGTGGCGCGACTACGGCAACCGCGTCGGTGCGTTCCGGCTGCTGGAACGCCTCGAGCGCGCGGGGATCCCGCCGACCGTCCTGCTGAACACCGCCCTCTACGACACCGCCCCGGAACTCCTCGAGACCGCGCGGCGCCTCGGTGCGGAGTTCGTCGGCCACGGGATCTCCAACTCCGACTCCCTCGAGGGGATGTCCGCCGCCGGCGAGGCGGACTACCTCGCGGCCGTCGCCGCCCGCATCGCGGCGGAGGAGGGAACCGCGCCCGGCGGCTGGTCCAGCCCCTGGCTGACCCACACGACCTCGACGCTCGACAACCTCGTCGCCACCGGGTACCGGTACCTGCTCGACCTGCGCCTGGACGACCGGCCGGTACCGATCGCGACGGTGTCCGGGTCGATCCTCGCCCTGCCCTACGCCCTGGAGGTCAACGACAGCACGACCGTCGTCGGCCGCGGCGCCTCGGCCGGGGAGTTCGCCGACATGATCGTCGACGAGTTCGACGAACTGCTGGAACGCTCCGAGGAGCAACCCCTGGTCATGAGCGTCGTCCTGCACTCGTTCATCTCCGGTGCCCCGTTCCGGTTGCGCGCCCTGGACCGGGCGTTGCGGCACCTGAGCGCCCACCGCGACCGCGTCTGGTTCACCCAGCCCCGGGCGATCGCCGCGCACCTGCGTGCGGCGCAACGGGTCGGGGGAGGAGTCGCGTGAACCCCACGGCCACCGTGCGGGACCTGCACGTGTCCCTGGAACGCGACGGCGTGCGCTCCGAGGTGCTGCGCGGCGTCGACCTCGACATCGCCCGCGGTGAGATCGTCGGCCTCGTCGGGGAGTCCGGTTCGGGCAAGAGCATGCTCGCGCTGAGCGTCCTCGGGCTGCTGCCCGACGCCGCCCGCCCGCACGTCACGGGCGAGGTGCGGGTCTTCGACACCGACATGGCCCACGGCACGGAGACCGCACGGCGCCAGGCCCGGCGCAGTGCGCTCGGGGCGATCTTCCAAGACCCGATGACCTCGCTGAACCCGACGATGCGCGTCGGCCGCCAGATCGTCGAAGCCGGTCAGGACCGTCCGGGGGCGATCGCCCTGCTGGGCGCGATGGGTGTCCCCGAACCCGAACTGCGGTTCCGGGTCTACCCGCACGAACTCTCCGGAGGTCTGCGCCAGCGCGTCATGGCCGCGATCGCGATGGCGGGGCGTCCCGCCCTCGTCGTCGCGGACGAACCGACGACGGCGCTCGACGTCACCGTGCAGGCCCAACTGCTCGACCTGCTGCGCGAACTGCGCGACGACCACGGCTGCAGCGTCCTGCTCATCACCCACGACCTCGGCGTGGCCGCGCAGATCGCCGACCGCATCGCCGTCATGTACGCGGGCCGGTTCGCCGAGGTGGGCCCCACCGAGCAGGTGCTGAACCAACCCTCGCACCCCTACACGGCGGGTCTGCTGCGGTCGCGGCTCTCGCTGCAGGTCGCCAAGGACCGCCGGCTGCCCACGCTGACCGGCGACACCCTGACCCCCGCGGAACGTCTGCACGGCTGCGCCTACCGCGGCCGCTGCCCGCTGGCGGTGGCGCGCTGCACCACCGACACCCCGGACCTCGACGCCTCCCGGCCGAGCGCGGACCACGGCGCCGCGTGCTGGTTCCCGACCGAGGACGTGGCGCGGTCCGTGACCGTCGCGGCGACCGCCCCGGTGCGGGCCGCGCGGGTGTCGGACGACCTCGCGGTGCTCCTCGAGGACGTCGTCTGCACCTACACCGTCGGTCACGGGCGCCGGCGCCGCAGCGTCGAGGCCGTGCGCGGGGTGGGTTTCGGGGTCCCCGCGGGGGAGGCGCTGGCCATCGTGGGCGAGAGCGGCTCCGGCAAGTCGACGATCCTGCGAGCGATCGCGGGCCTCGTCCCCGTCCGCTCCGGGCGCATCACCGTCGCCGCGGGCGGCGCCCAGATGGTGTTCCAGGACGCCGGGTCCTCGCTCACCCCGTGGCTGAGCGTGGGGGAGACGCTGCGGGAACGCCTCGCCCCGCTGCGACTGGGGCGCGCCGAGGCCGACCGCCGGGTCGCGGCGGCCCTCGAGGCCATCTCGCTGCCGGCCTCGCTCGCCCGCTCACGACCCGCGGACCTCTCCGGCGGGCAGCGCCAGCGGGTCGCCCTGGCCCGGGCGACCATCCTGCGCCCCGCCGTGCTGCTCTGCGACGAACCGACGAGCGCGCTGGACGCCTCGCTCGCCGCCACCACCCTGAACCTCATCCGGGACATGCGGGAGGAGCTCGCCATGACCGTCCTCTTCGTCACCCACGACCTCGCGGTCGCCCGGCTGATGGGGGACCGCATCGCCGTCGTCGAAGCGGGCCGGATCGTCGAGCTCGGGGACGCCGACGCGGTCATCGGGAACCCCCGCGAGCCCTACACCCGGGCGCTCGTCGCCTCCGTCCCCGAGATCGGGGTGGTCGCGTGAGCTCCGTCCTGGTCACCCGCCGGCTCACGGTCCCGGTCGTCACCGGCCGCGGTCGCAGCGGCCGTCGGCTCGCCTGGTTCCTCGTCGCCCTGCTGGGCGCGCTGACCGTCCTCGCGGTGTTCGCCCGGTTCCTGGCCCCGGCGGCCCCGATCCAGCCGGTGGCCGCCCCGCAACTGCCCCTCGGGTCGGCGGGCAACCTGCTGGGCACCGACTCCATCGGCCGCGACATCCTCTCCCGCACCCTCTTCGGCCTGCAGACCTCGTGGTTCTCCGCCCTCGCCGTCGTCGCGATCGGGTTGCTCGTCGGTGGGGTCGTCGGGGTCGCGTCGGGGGTGGCCGGCGGCTGGGTCGACACGGTGCTGATGCGCCTCACCGACCTGTTCCTGGCGCTGCCCTCGACGCTGGTCGCCATCGCGCTCGTGGCGGCGCTCGGGCCGGGTCTGCGCAACACCCTGCTCGGGATGTCGATCGTCTGGTGGCCCTACTACGCCCGGTTGATCCGGTCCGAGGTCCGCTCGATCGTCACCCGCCCGCACGTCGAGGCCGCCCGCGTCGCCGGAGTGGGCCGGGCCCGCCTCGTCCTGCGCCACGTCCTGCCGGGGGCGGTCCCCACCGCCGTCGTCACCGCCAGCCTGGACATCGGCAACGTCGTCCTGCTGCTCGCCGGACTCTCCTTCCTCGGCCTGGGACAACCCTCGCCCGCCGCGGAACTCGGGGCGGACACCGCCGCGAACACCCAGCTCCTGCTCAGCGCGTGGTGGGTCCCCGTCGTCCCCGGCGCGGCGGTCCTGCTGCTCAGCCTCGTCGCGAACCTCGCCGGCGACGGCATCCGCACCCTGCTCGGAACCCGGAGGTGAACCCCGTGCTGCGCTTCGTGGTCCGTCGGCTCGGTGCGCTGCTCGCCGTGCTCCTCGTCCTCAGCGCCGTCGTGTTCGCGCTGCAGCAGATCTCTCCCGGGGACCCGGCCCGGGCCGCGCTGGGGGCCAACGCCTCCCGCGCGGCCGTCGACGCCGAGCGCCACCGCCTCGGCCTCGACGACCCGTGGCCCGTGCAGTTCCTGCGGTTCCTCGGGCACGCCGTCCGGGGGGACTTCGGCACCTCCTACCGGACGCACCGCCCGGTGGCGACCGACCTCGCGTCGGCGTTCCCGGCGACGCTGGAACTGGTGCTGGCCTCCTTCGTCGTCGCCCTGCTGCTCGCGACCCTCTTCGCGGCCTCGGCCGCGTTGCGCTGGCGGTTCGCCGGCGTCTACCGCGGGGTGCTGCTGGTGGCCGCCACGGCTCCACCGTTCCTGCTGGCGCTGGCCGGGATCATCCTGTTCTACGCCCGGCTGGACTGGCTCCCGGGGTCCGGGCGCGGTGAGGGCGGTCCCGGGTCGGAACTCCAGCACCTCGTCCTGCCCGCCACCGTGCTGGCCATCGCCCCGGCGCTGGCGATCGGCCGGATCCTGCGGTCGGGGTTGGAGACCACCCTGGCCGCCGACCACGTCCGCACCGCCCGGTCCAAGGGACTGGGGGAGGCGAGCGTCCTCGCGCGGCACGTGGTCCGCAACTCCATCGGCCCGTCGGTGTCGATGGCGGGCCTGCAGCTGGGTTTCCTCTTCGCCGGGACCGTCGTCGTCGAGAAGGTCTTCAGCTGGCCCGGGATGGGGAACTACCTCGCCAACAGCATCCCGACCTCGGACTACCCCGCCATCGCCGCCGTGACCCTCGTCCTCGGCGCCGTCTACGTGGTCGTGAACATCCTCGCCGACGTCCTCCAGACGGCGGCGGACCCGCGTCTCGCCTGAGACCCGGGCCGTTCACCACCCCACCCCGTCCACTCCCTCCACCCCCCACCTGAGGAGAACCCATGAGGTTCAGCTCGTTCAGCCGGCGGACGCGCACGTTGCTGGCCACCGCCGCCGCCGTCCCGCTGATCGCCCTCTCCGCCTGTTCCGGCGGGGGCAGCGACGACCAGGGAGCCGCGAACGCCGCCCCCACCGACGGGACCCTGACCGTCGGTCTGCTCGGGGACATCGGCCAGCCGCCGGACCCGGACGTCTACTACGCCAACAACGGGCTCGCGATCGTCCTCAACACCTACGAGGGGCTGGTGCAGTACGCGAACGACAAGGACTCCGTCGAGATCGCGCCGCGGCTCGCCACGTCCTGGGACGTCAACGCGGACAACACCGTCTACACGTTCCACCTGCGTGACGGGGTGACCTTCCACGACGGGACCCCCTTCACCTCGGCCGCGGTGAAGGTCGCCTTCGACCGTCGCATCGCCGTCGAAGGCGGAGCGGCGTACATGGTCGAGGGCGTCCAGGACGTCGCGACCCCCGACGACCTCACCGCCGTCGTCACGCTCAAGGCGCCGAACTCCGCGTTCCTGGACTACCTCGCCTCGCCGTTCGGGCCGAAGATGGAGTCCCCGACCGCGTTGCAGAGCAACGCCGGGTCCGACGACGCGCAGACCTACCTGCAGACCCACGACGTCGGCACCGGGCCCTACACGATCTCCGACGCGCAGCCGGGGACGTCCTGGACGCTGAAGCAGTACGACGGGTACTGGGGCGACAAGTCGCCGTTCGCGACGGTGAAACTCCCCATCTACTCCGACGTCTCGGCCCTGCAGCTGGCCTTCGACCAGGGGGACGTCTCGGCCGTCGTCGCCGCGCTGCCGTCCTCCAGCCTGAAGAAGTACGAGAAGTCCACCGACTACGCCAGCTACATGCTCCCGACCCTGCAGTCCGCGCTCGTCACGCTCAACCCCTCGAAGGACTTCTTCAAGGACCGGGACGCGCGGCTGGCGTTCCTGCAGAGCATCGACCAGAAGTCCCTCGTCGACCAGGTCCTCGGCAGCCGGTCCGAGCCGGCGACCACTCTGTACGCCAAGGGCATGATCCCCGGGGGAGCGGACAAGCAGGAACTCGGCTACGACCCGAGCATCCTGACCGCCTACGCCAAGACCCTGCCGGCGGGAACGGCCATGACCATCGGTTTCGCGAGCGGGAACACCAACGCGGAGCAGATGGCGAACATCCAGGCCGCGAAGCTCCAGGCGCTGGGCGTCAAGGCGACCGCGGTGTCCTACCCGACGTCGCAGGTCTTCGGCTGGATCAACGACCCCACGCAGGGGCCCGACGCGTTCTTCGACGGCAACAACGGCCCCGACGGTGGTTCCCCGTACATGTGGGGTCACGTGTTCTGGGACGCCTCCGGCGGGATCAACTACTTCGGGTGCGAGGTCGCCGACGTCAACGCCCAGCTCGACCAGGCGGTCGCCACCGGCGACGACGCCCTCTACGTCAAGGCCGCGGAGGAGTACGCCAAGACGGGGTGCTACTACAACCTCTCCTACAACAAGGACTGGGTCCTCGCCCAGAAGTGGCTCACCGGGGTGGCCGCGTCGCACAACATCGGAGCCAACGAGCTGGACTTCAGCAAGCTCGGCCTCGAGAAGTAGATCGCCCTCGGACCACTAGGTTCGACGCGACGGCCCGGTCCACGGACCGGGCCGTCGCGTTCGAGACGACCCCGGAAGAACAAGGTTGATGACTGCCGCACCCAGTGAGCCGCCCTCGCTCTCCCGCCAGATCCACGCGCGGTTGCGCGAACTCATCATCCGCGGGGACTACCCCCAGGGCCACAAGCTCGTGGAACGCCGCATCGGCGAGGAACTGGGCGTGTCCCGGGTTCCGCTGCGCGAGGCCGTGCCGATGCTGGAGATGGAGGGTTTCGTCGTCACCTCCCCCCAGCGCGGGGCGGTGGTGACGACCTGGAGCACCCGGCTGGTCAACGACCTCTTCGACCTGCGGGAGGTGCTCGAGGTGGGTGCGGCCGGCCACGCCGCCCGGGCCGTCGCCGCGGGTGCGTCGACCGCGGCGCTGGAGGACGCCCTCGAGCACTCCCACCGCGTCGTCGAGGAGGGTGACCCGTACCGCATCGCCGAGGCGAGCACCCGCTTCCACGAGGTCGTCGTCGAGATGACGGGCAACGTGCTGATGCAGGCCTCCATGCGGTCGGTGTCGGGGCGGGTCCAGTGGCTCTTCCACCTGACCTCCGAGCTGGACGTCCACAACGCCTTCCAGGACCACGTCGAACTCGCGGCGGCGGTCACCAGAGGTGACGTCCGGATGTCCGAGGCCCTGGCCTTCGCCCACATCGAGCGGGACCGGGAACCGTCGCTGGCCGTCCTGCGCCACGAGCGCTGAGGGGCGCCCCGGACACTCGCTACCCTGGGGTCGTGGCAGCGCGCGTCGAGGGGCTCTTCGTCTACCCGGTCAAGGGCATGACGCCGCAGCCGCTCACCCACGTCGACCTGACCGCCGGGTGCGGGGTCCCCTTCGACCGCACGATCGCGTTGGCCCGGCCGGGCGGGGCCTACGAACCCGGGCTGGGGCACGGCATCTCCAAGCGGGAGTTCTTCGTGCTCGTCGCCGAGGCCCGCCTCGCCGGGCTGAGCACCCACCTGGAACCGACGTCGGGCGTCTACACCGTCGACGTCCGCGGCCACCGGGTCCTCACCGCCGACCTGGGCACCGACGATGGACTGGCGGAGCTGCGGAGCTTCTACGCCCGCGTCCTCGACCTGCCGCCGGGCACCGAACCCGTGGTCGCCCGCGAGCCGGGACGCCGGTTCACCGACACGGCGCACGGCTCCGACCGCGCGATGGAGTTCGTCTCCTTCGTCAACCTGGAATCGGTCCGCGACTTCGCCGCCCGCGTCGGGCACGACGTCGACCCGCTGCGGTTCCGCGGCAACGTCCACCTCGAGGGTCTGGCGGCGTGGAGCGAGTTCGACCTCGTCGGCCGGGAGTTCACCTTCGGCGACGTCCGGTTCCGCGGTACCCAGCGGACCGTCCGGTGCGCGGCGACCGAGGTCGAGCCCGGCACCGGGAAGCGGGACCTGCCCGTCCCGCAACTGCTCTCGACCACCTACGGCCACGAGTTCATGGGTTTCTACGCCGAGGTCCTCGACGGCGGGACCCTGCACGACGGGGCCGAACTCACCGTGGGAGCACTCGTTGGCTGACGTCCTGGACCTGCTCGTCGCCGAACGCACCGACCTCACCCGCGACGTCACCCGGTTCGTCCTGCGCGATCCGGCCGGGGGAGCGCTGCCCGGCTACCGCGGCGGCGCCCACGTCACCGTGACCACCCCCGCGGGCCCGCGCCGCAGCTACAGCCTCGTCGACGCCGGTTCCCGGGCTCCGCACGAGTACGCGATCTGCGTGCGTCGCGACGCGGGCGGCCGGGGTGGTTCCGTGAGCCTGCACGACGACGTCCGTGTCGGCGACGTCCTCGAGGTCACCTGGCCCGCCAACAACTTCGCCCTCAAACGGGCGAAGCGCTACCTGTTCATCGCCGGCGGCATCGGCATCACCCCGATCCGCGCGATGGTCGGTGAACTGCGGGCCCGCGGCGGCGCGGAGATCGAGGTCCTCTACCTCAGCCGCAGCGCGGAGGACACGGCGTTCCTCGACGAGTTCAGCGCCGACGGGTCGCTGCTGCACCACAGTTCCACCCACGGCCGCCTCGACCTGTGGCCGTACCTCGCCGACCCCCACGGCGGCGACGCCTCCGACACCCGCGTCTACTGCTGCGGGCCGACCGCGCTCATCGACGAGGTCCTCGCCCTGACGATGCACTGGCGCCCCAGCCGGATCCACGTCGAGGACTTCGCCGGCGTCGACGCCCTCGGGGGTCGTCGGGTCCCGTTCACCGCCGTCTGGGAACCCACCGGGGCCCGGGTCGAGGTTCCCGCCGACCGCTCGCTGCTGAGCGCCCTGCGCACCGCGGGTCTCGACGTCGACTCCTCCTGCGAGTCGGGCAGCTGCGGCACCTGCCGACTGGGTCTCGTGGCGGGGGAGGCCGACCACCGCGACCTCGTCCTGACCCAGGACGACCGTGCCCGCTTCGTCATGCCGTGCGTCTCCCGGGCGCTCACCGACGAGATCACCGTCGCCCCCGCTTGACCTCCAGCGCACTGGAGGAGGCAGGGTCGTCCGCATGGCGATCACGACTGGCTACACGCTTCCGGACCTTCCCTACGACTACTCCGCGCTCGAACCCCACATCTCCGGGGCGATCATGGAGCTGCACCACGACAAGCACCACGCCACCTACGTGGCCGGGGCCAACACCGCCCTGCAGAAGCTGGCCGAAGCCCGCTCCAGCGACGACTTCGCCACCGTGAACCTGCACGAGAAGAACCTCGCGTTCAACCTCGGCGGCCACGTCAACCACTCCGTCTTCTGGCCCAACCTCAGCCCCGACGGCGGCGACAAGCCGGTCGGTGAGCTCGCCGCGGCCATCGACGACAGCTTCGGCTCCTTCGAGGGCTTCCAGAAGCACTTCACCGCCACCGCGCTGGGCATCCAGGGCTCCGGCTGGTCGATCCTGGCCTGGGACTCCATCGGGCAGAAGCTGGTCAACGTCCAGCTCTACGACCAGCAGTCCAACATCGCCCTGGGTCTGGTGCCGGTGCTGGTGCTGGACATGTGGGAGCACGCCTTCTACCTGGACTACAAGAACGTGAAGCCGGACTACGTCAAGGCCTGGTGGAACGTCGCGAACTGGGCGGACGCGGCCTCGCGCTTCGAGCGTGCGCGCACCCAGACCGTGGGCCTCATCGTCCCCTGACCGCTGCGGTTCAGCGGGAGCGGCGCCAGGCCTCCAGGGCCTCGCGCTGCTCCTGCAGCGCCTGCCTGCCGCCGGCGGTGAGCGTCGTGCGCATCGACGCGTCGATCGTGACCAGGCCGCCCGAGCGGTCCAGCACGGTCAGGACCTGCCCGAGCCGGGCCGGGTTCCCCGTGGGGCGCCCGACGCGGACGCTCTCGACCTGCGCGCGTTCCAGCCGGCGGGTGGAGAGGACGTTGTGGACGGTCAGCGTGGACCCCGACGTCGTCGCCCGGGCCCGCACCGAGCGGAGCACGAGGGCCTCGCCGACGAGGAACATCACGACGATCACCGCGACCCCGCCGGGCTGCCCCCCGCGGACGGCCTGGACGGCGAACGTCGACAGCAGAGCGAGCCAGACGACGCCGAACAACCCCAGGTAGAGGCGCCAGCCGAGGGGCACGCGCAGGTGGACGGGGTGCGGGGAGGACGTCACGGGGGACATCTCAGCACGTCAGGCTAGGCTTCCCCGCCCTCGGAGTGGCACGCTCACTCGTGTGGACACGTTGACGACGGACCGCATCGCCGGCCTCGCCGTGCGCCGGACGGGAACCGGCGAACCAGTGCTCGCCCTGCACGGGTCGGGCGGCGGGTTGCACACCTTCGCCCCGCTCGCCCGGGCACTGCCCGACTTCGAGGTGTGGCGCTGCGCGCGGCGCGGGTACCCACCGAGTCCTGACGCGCGGGGCACCCGCACCTTCGTCCAGGAAGTGCACGACGTCCACGACCTGCTGGCCACGATCCGCGCGGTCACCGAGTCCGACGTCCACCTCGTCGGGGTCGGCTACGGCGCGAGCCTCGCCCTGCACACGGCCCTGGCGGAACCCGCGGGGATCCGCTCGCTGACGGTGATCGAGCCGCCGCTGCTGCTGGTCGGTCCGCACCTGCAGGGGGTCCTCACCCGCTACCGCGGCCTCGTCGCCGACCGCGACTTCCGCGCGGCCGCCGACCTGTTCGCCCGGGAGGTCACCCTGACCCCGGAACCCGTCCTGGCCGCGTTGTCGACGCTGGCCGACCCGGACCCGGTGGCCGCGGCCCGCGAGGCCGTGGGCTGGACCCACGACCTCGAGGCCCTGGCCGCCGACGAGGTCGACACCTCCCGCTGGTCGGTGCTGGCCGACCTCGACCTGCCGATCCTGCTGGCCCAGGGGGAGCGGAGCCGTCCCCCGCTGCCCGCCGGGATGGACGCGCTCGCGGCGGCCCTCCCGCACGCCCGTCGGGTCGTGTGGGAGGACCGGTCGTCCGTCACCGGTGGAGTCGCCGGTGCCCCGGAACTCGTCGCCGCGAGCCTGCGGGAGTTCTTCCGGGTCCTGCCTCAGTCGTCCTGATGGGCGCGCATCCGGGCCAGGAAGGTCCGGGTGCGTTCCTCCTTCGGGTTCCCGATGACCTCGGCCGGGGTGCCGCGTTCCACCACGACCCCGCCGTCCATGAAGACGACCTGGTCGGCGACGTCGCGGGCGAACGCGACCTCGTGGGTCACGACGACCATCGTGGTCCCGTCGGCGGCGAGTTCCCGCATGACCTGGAGGACCTCGCCGACGAGTTCCGGGTCCAGCGCCGAGGTCGGCTCGTCGAAGAGCATGAGCTTCGGCTGCATCGCCAGCGCCCGGGCGATGGCGACCCGCTGCTGCTGCCCCCCGGAGAGCTGCGAGGGGTAGTTCTGCGCCCGGTCGGCCAGGCCGACCCGTTCCAGCAGGACGTCGGCGCGTTCGTGGGCCTGCTTCCGGCTCAGACCCCGGACCCTGATGGGGGCCTCGACGACGTTCTCCAGCGCGGTCAGGTGCGGGAAGAGGTTGAACCGCTGGAACACCATGCCGATGTCGCGGCGCTGCGCGGCGATCCGCTTGTCGGTCAGCCGGTGCAGCCGGCCGTTGCGCTCCTCCAGGCCGACGAGGTCGCCGTCGACCCAGATCCGGCCACCGTCGATGCGTTCCAGGGAGTTGATGCAGCGCAGCAACGTCGTCTTGCCCGAACCCGACGGCCCGAGCAGGCAGACGACCTCACCGGAGTTCACCTCGAGGTCGATGCCCTTGAGGACCTCGACGTGGCCGAACGCCTTCGAGACGTTCAGCGCCTTGACGAGCGGGGTCACCAGGGGGGTGCTCACTTCGCACCCCCCGGGCCCAGCGAGACGCCCGCGGCGGCCGGGCGACGGCGGGGCTGGCCGCCGTAGCCGCGACCGAACCGGCGTTCCAGGAAGTACTGGCCGACCATGAGGATGGACGTCGCGATGAGGTAGTACAGGACGGCCGCCATGTTGCCCGCCATCACCTGGTAGGTCTGGTTCTTGATCTGGCCGACCCGGAAGAACAGTTCGGCCTGCACGGGGATCGCCGCGAGCAGAGAGGTGTCCTTGAGCATGGCGATGACCTCGTTGCCCGTGGGCGGCACGATGACGCGCATCGCCTGCGGCAGCACGATGCGCCGCATCGAGAGCCGCTTCGACATCCCCAGCGCCGCGGCCGCCTCGTGCTGGCCCTCGTCGACGCTGAGCAGCCCGGCGCGGGCGATCTCGGCCATGTAGGCGGCCTCGGACAACCCGAGGCCGACGATGCCGCCGAACACGCTGCCGAACAGGGCGAAGAGCGTCGTCTGGCTCACGGTCAGCAGCCGCAGGTCCGGGGTCCCGAACCAGTGCGTCAGCAGGAAGTCGAAGGGGAACCCGATCGAGAACCCCGTCGCGAACAGCGCGCCGATGCCGCCGGTGATCGAGAGCAGCACGTAGCGCGGGATGGCCCGGTAGAACCAGGTGAACGCCCACGCGACGCCGGAGAGGACCTTGTTGTCCGAGAGTCGCAGGACCGCGAGCAGCACCCCGCCGAGCACACCGATGACCATGGCGCACACGGTGGTGAACAACGTCCCGACCAGGAAACCCCGGATGACGATGTTCTGGTTCATCACCTGGAGGGTGAAGGGCCAGTCGAACGAGTCGTTGGTCGCCAGCAGGTGCACCAGCATGAGCGCCAGCACGGCGACGACGGCGATCGCGACCCAGCGCCAGGGGTGCCGGACCTCGACGGCGTCGATCCGTCCGGGGCGCTCCTCCGAGGAGTTCGTGCTCACGACACGGAGGGGTTGACCGGGAACTCCGTCACCGCACCCGAGGCGCCACCCCAGTTGTCCAGGGCGGCCTTGTAGCTGCCGTCGGCCGCGATCGCGGTGAGGGCCTTCGAGATCGCGTCGGCCTCGGAGGTCTGGTCCTTCGGGGTGACGATGCCGTAGGGCGCGGCGTCGTAGATGTCCCCGGCGAGTTCCAGCTTGTCGCCGGTCTGCTTGACGGCGTACGCCGAGATCGGGGAGTCGGCGAGCATCGCGGCCGCGCGACCCTGGACGACGGCGGTCGTCGCGTCCTCCTGGGAGTCGAAGGACAGGACGGTGATGGTCGGCTTGCCCGCGTCGGTGCAGGCCTTGATGCGGACCGGCAGGTCGTCGTCGGACTGGGTGGTGTTCGACTGCACCGCGACGGTCTTGCCGCAGGCGTTGGCGGGGTCGATGCCGTCCGGGTTGCCCTTGGCCACGACCCACTGGGTGCCGGCGTTGTAGTACTGGACCATGTTCACCTGGGCGAGGCGGTCGGCGTTGATGGTGAACGACGAGATCGCGATGTCGTAGCGGTTGCTGGTGACGCCCGTGATGAGGGAGTCGAAGCTCGCGTTGGAGTACTCCACCTTGACGCCCAGCTTGGCGGCCACGGCGTTGAGGACGTCGATGTCCATGCCCTTGACCGTGTCGCCGTCGAGGAACTCGTTCGGCGCGTACTCGGCGTTGGTGCCGACCCGCAGCGTCCCGGTGTCCTGCACCGACTGCGGCAGCATCGCCTTCAGCGCGGCGTCGGCGCTGCCGGTCGCGCTCACGGCCGCGGAGCTGGTGGTGGAGGAGGAGTCGCTGGGCGAGAGCGAGTCCGACCCGCAGCCGGTCGCGGTCAGACCGAGGACGGCCAGGGTGCCGAGGGCCCCCAGGAACGGGCGGCGGGCGGTGGGACGAACGGGCACGGGAAACCTCCGTTGGCGGGTGTCGAGCGGACACAGTGTGGACCACGTGGCCGGGGGATGAAGCACCGTGTCCGGTGCCGCGCCCGTTCGTAACGCACTTGTCACACGGCGCGCAACGACCGGGTGAGCGTCCGGCGCAGGCGCGGCAGGCCCTGGCTGCGCCCGGCGTGGTCCACTTCGACTCCCGCGGGGCCGTCGGGGTCGAGCACGACGGTCATCACACCGTTGTCGAACCACGGGCCGTGCTCGACGTCCCAGCGCACGTCGGGCTCGCGCACCCCGGCCAGCAGGGCCAGCCCGCGGATGAACCCGCGGACGGGCGCGCGGTCGAGGATCCGGTTCGCGACCTTCATCCCGCGTTCCAGCGGGTTGCGGAACGGCGACATCACCAGCTGGTGGATCGCGGTGCGTCCCGCGTCCACCCCGGGGACGTGGACCTGCGCGGTGTAGCTGCAGTGCACGTCGCCGGAGAGCAGCAGGACGCTCGCGGGGGGCTGCTCGCGCCGGCCCACCTCGCCCAGCAGCGTCACCAGCTCGACGAACGAGCGGTGGAAGGCGGCCCAGTGCTCGAGGTCGGCGGCCTGGCGCAGCTTCTCGCCCCACGCCGCGGCCCGGGCGCCCCAGCGGCCGTCGGCGACGGCCGCGTCGAACGTCTCGGCGTGGTGGATCCCGTGCAGCAGGAACGCGGGCAGCGTGGTGGCCAGCAGCAGGTGCTGCACCGGCTCCTCGCGGTCCACGCCGAGGGCCTGGGCGCGCACCCACTCCCACTCCTGGGCGTCGGTGATGTGGCGGTCGTCCGGGTCGAGGCGGCGCGCGCAGCGGGAGTCGATGGCCACCAGCCGGGTCGCGCCGAGGTCGCGCGAGAAGCTCCAGCGCGCGCTGGCGGGGTCCGCGTCGGCGGTCGCGGCGAACTCGTCGAGGACCGCGTCGCGTTCGGTGTCGTCCTCGATGTCGCGCAGCACCCGCCAGAGCCGGTCCTGCGCGAGGTCCTCCGGGGAGAGGTTGCCGAGGTGCTGGTAGATCCAGTAGCTCGCGAACGCGCCCTTGACCCGGTCCTCCCACCACGGCCGCTCGCTGACCTGGCGACGCCACACGTCGGAGGTGTTCCAGTCGTCGCGCAGGTCGTGGTCGTCGAGCAGCATGCAGGTCGGGACCGTCGAGAGCAGCCAGCGGACCGCCTCCGGGCCCCAGGTCTCGTGGTAGAGCCAGGTGTACTCCTCGAAGTCCCCGATCTCGTCGCGGACCTCGCGCGCCCCCTCGGGGCGGCCCTCGTTGCGCTCGCGCAGCCGGTCGACGATCCCGGGGTTGGGGTCGTCGGCGTAGACCTGGTCACCGACGAAGAGCAGCAGGTCCGGGCGCGGCGTCTCGGGCTGGTCGACCATCCGCCGGGCCAGCGCGGAGAGCGCGTCGACCCCGACGAGGGCCGTGGACTCCTCCCCGTCGTCCCCGGCGCGGCGGCACGACCCGAAGGCGAGGCGCAGTTCGTCCCCGGGCGCGGGGGTGCTGATCCACGACGCGGGCCACGAGGACCCCACGAGCGGCCAGACGCCCACGTCGTCGACGCTGACCGTGTAGGGCAGCGACTGGCCCGTCGGCAGCCCGTCGACCACGACGAGGGCGAAGTGGTGTCCGTGCAGGCTCAGCGTCCGGTCCCCGCCCCGCACGGTGGAGCCGTCGGGCAGGGTGACGTCGACGGTGACGGACCCGGGGGAGTCGACCTCCACCCAGACCGTGGCTCCCGTCGCATCGACGTGGCGCAGGATCGGTCCGAGCAGGAGTTGGGGCACCGGGCAATCTTGGACCATGCCGAGAGGTCCGCGACTCGTACGCCGTGTCCACCGTCGCCCGGATGCCGAGGTCGACGGCACTGCGTGGCCGGACTCGATACCCGCTGTGACGCAACTGCTCACCGAGGGCCTGGACCTGCCCGCCGGGGTGACGTTCCTCGTCGGGGAGAACGGGGCGGGGAAGTCGACGCTGGTCGAGGGGATCGCCGAGGCCCTCGAGGTCCACGCCGAGGGCGGGTTGCGCCGCCACGCCCCCGGTCGGGCGGAGGCCGCCGTGGACGCCTCGAGCCTCGGGTCCCGGCTGGAGGTCGTGCGCGGCGTCGCGAAGGCCCGGGAGGTGTTCTTCCTCCGCGCGGAGACGATGCACCGCTTCTACAGCTTCCTGCGCGACGCCGGGTCGCCGGCGCACTCGAACCTGCACGAGATGAGCCACGGGGAGTCGTTCCTCGACGTCGTCGGCGCCCCCTGGATGCGTCCGGTCGGGATGCTGCTGCTCGACGAACCCGAGTCGGCGTTGTCGTTCCGGAACTCCCTCGTCCTGGGCGCCTCGTTCGCGCAGATGGCGGCGGAGGGCAAGCAGGTGCTCTGCGCGACGCACTCACCGGTGCTGACGGCCCTGCCCGGCGCCCGCATCCTGCAGGTCGACGAGCAGGGCCTCACCCGCGTCGACTGGGAGGACCTGGCGATCGTGAAGGACTGGCGCTTCTTCCTCGATGCGCCGCAGCGCTACTGGCGCCGGGTCCTGTGAGTCGTCGCGTGAGCCGTCACGGCTGCGGGACGCCCAGCCAGTCGTACCACCCGCTGTGCAGCACCAGCCACGCCAGCAGCCCGTAACCGGCCTGGCCCGGGTGGATCCCGTCGGAGGCGGCGAGGTCGGCGTACCAGTCCTCGTGCTCGGCGAGCGGGGAGAAGGTGTCGACGTAGGAGATCCGGCGGCGCGCGCAGACGTCGGCGAAGGCGTCGGCGAGGTCACCGATGCGTTCGTTGCGCTCCGCCTCGGAGACCGGCGTCGGGCCGACGACGAGGGTCGGCAGACCGCGGGCCTCGCACTCGTCGAGGACGTTGGCCAGGTTGAGGCGGCTGCGGGCCAGCGTCGTCCCGGCGTCGAGGTCGGCGTGGCCGAGGCCGACGACGAGGCGGTGCTCGTCGCCGCCGACGAAGCGTCGCGAGGTCTCCTCGCGCCAGCGGTTGTTCAGGTCCGTCGTCGTCTCGCCCGGCACGCCGAGCGGGAAGAGGGTGATGTCGCGATCGTCGCGCGGGGTGCGGGCCGACACGCGGCCGACCCAGCCGAGGGCGCGGGGGTCGCCCACACCGGTGACGAACTCGTCGCCGACGAGGCACACCCGCACGTCGTAGCGGCCGTTCACTTCAGGTCCTCGCTCACGCGGGTGGTGCTCCTCATCAGGGGGTCGTGCCACGAATGACTGGCGGGGCAGGCCGAGGATAGTCGCTGCCGGGGACCCCGCTGCGCTCGCCGGGCACCACGCGGCGATCAGCGGTTGAACGCCTCTTCGACGATCTGGCGCTGCTCGGCTTGGTGGCGCTTGGCCGAACCGGCGGCCGGAGAGGCGGAGGCGGGACGCGAGACGAGGCGGAGCTTCGCGTTCAGCGACGGGAAGAGACCCATCGCGACGTGCCACCAACCGCCCTGGTTCGCCGGTTCCTCCTGCACCCAGACCGCTTCCGCGTTCGGGTACTGCCCGAGGACGCGGACGGCCTGGTCGACCGGGAGCGGCGCGAGCTGCTCGAGGCGGACGATCGCCGTCGTCGTGTCCTGGCGCGCGGTGCGCTCGGCGAGGAGGTCCCAGTAGACCTTCCCCGAGCACATCAGCACCCGGGTCACCGCGGCCGGGTCCAGTCCGCCCTGGTCGTCGATGACCTCCTGGAAGGTCCCCGAGGTGAAGTCCTCCACGGAGGACTGCGCGGCCTTCAGCCGGAGCATCGACTTCGGGGTGAAGACGACCAGCGGGCGGCGCGGGCGGGCGTAGGCCTGACGGCGCAGCAGGTGGAAGTGGCTCGCCGGGGTCGAGGGGACCGCGACGGTCATGTTGTCCTCGGCGCACATCTGCAGGAACCGCTCGATGCGACCCGAGGAGTGGTCCGGACCTTGGCCCTCGTAGCCGTGCGGCAGCAGCAGCACGACGGAGGAGTGCTGGCCCCACTTCTGCTGGCCCGCGACGATGAACTCGTCGATGACCGTCTGCGCGCCGTTGAAGAAGTCGCCGAACTGCGCCTCCCACAGGACGAGCGCGTCGGGACGTTCCACCGAGTAGCCGTACTCGAAGCCCATCGCGGCGTACTCGGACAGCAGCGAGTCGTAGATCCAGAACTTGCCCTGCTCCTGGCCCTCGCGGCCCAGGTAGAGCAGCGGGGTCCACTCGTCGCCCGTGACGCGGTCGGTGAGGACGGCGTGACGCGAGACGAACGTGCCGCGGCGGGAGTCCTGGCCGGCGAGGCGGACGGGGGTGCCCTCCATGAGCAACGACCCGAAGGCGAGCAGCTCGCCCCAGCCCCAGTCGATCCCGCCGTCGGTGGACATCTGCTCGCGCTTGTCGAGCAGCTGCCGCAGCTTGGGGTGGACGGTGAACCCCTCGGGCGGGTTCGACTGCACCTGACCGATGTGCTTGAGCACCGCCGCGTCCACCGCCGTCGGGTGGGTCCTGGCGGGGGTCCGCGCGTCGGCCTCCTGCGCGGCCGGCTTCTCCAGCCCGCCGCGGCTGTCGCCGTCGACGGGACCGGACTTGGACTCCTTGGTCTCGGCGAAGGCGCGCTCGAGCTGGGCGGAGTAGTCGCGCAGCGCCTCCTCGGCGTCCTCGACGGAGATGTCGCCGCGGCCGATGAGCTGCTCGGTGTAGCCCTTGCGGACGCTGCGCTTCTTCTCGATGAGGTTGTACATCAGCGGCTGCGTCATCGAGGGGTCGTCGCCCTCGTTGTGACCGCGGCGGCGGTAGCAGACCATGTCGATGACGACGTCCTTCTCGAACGTCTGACGGAACTCGAAGGCCAGCTGCGCCACCCGGACGCAGGCCTCCGGGTCGTCGCCGTTCACGTGGAAGATCGGCGCCTGGATCATCCGGCCGACGTCGGTGCAGTACACCGAGGACCGCGAGGACGCGGGGGCGGTGGTGAACCCGACCTGGTTGTTGATGACGACGTGGACGGAACCGCCGGTGCGGTAGCCGCGCAGCTGGGAGAGGTTCAGCGTCTCGGCGACGACCCCCTGACCGGCGAACGCCGCGTCACCGTGGATGAGGACCGGCAGGACGGGGAAGGTCTTGCCCGCCATGTTGATCCGGTCCTGCTTGGCGCGCGCGACGCCCTCGAGCACGGGGTCGACGGCTTCGAGGTGGGAGGGGTTCGCGGCGACGTAGACCTTCGTCTGCTCGCCGTCCTCGCCCGTGAAGGTGCCCTCGGTGCCCAGGTGGTACTTCACGTCCCCGGAACCCTGGACGGTGCGCGGGTCCTGCATGCCCTCGAACTCGCGGAACACCTGCGAGTAGCTCTTGCCGGCGATGTTGGTCAGCACGTTGAGGCGACCGCGGTGGGCCATCCCGAGGCAGACCTCGTCCATGCCGTTCGTCGCCGCGCGGGACAGCAGCGCGTCCAGCAGCGCGATGACGGACTCGCCGCCCTCGAGGGAGAACCGCTTCTGCCCCACGTACTTCGTCTGCAGGAACGTCTCGAACGCCTCGGCCGCGTTGAGGCGGCGCAGGATCCGCAGCTGCTCCGCCGCCGACGGCTTCGCGTAGGGACGCTCCACCCGGTCCTGGATCCACTTGCGCTGGTCCGGTTCCTGGATGTGCATGTACTCGATGCCGACGGTGCGGCAGTAGGAGTCGCGCAGCACCCCGAGGACGTCGCGCAGCTTCATGTGCGCCTTGCCGCCGAAACCCCCGGTGGGGAACTCGCGGTCGAGGTCCCACAGCGTCAGGCCGTGGGTCTCGATCTCGAGGTCGGGGTGGATCCGCTGCTCGTAGGACAGCGGGTCGGTGTCGGCCATGAGGTGACCGCGCACCCGGTAGGCGTGGATCAGTTCGACGAGACGGGCCGTCTTGTTGATCTGGTCGTCGTGGCTGATCGAGATGTCCGGCGTCCAGCGGATCGGCTGGTAGGGGATGTGCAGCGCCTGGAAGACGCGGTCGTAGAACCCGTCCTCGCCCAGCAGCTTCGCGTGCACGATCCGCAGGAACTCACCCGAGCCGGCGCCCTGGATGATGCGGTGGTCGTAGGTCGAGGTCAGCGTGATGACCTTGCTGACCGCGAGGCGGGTCAAGGTCTCCTCGCTGGCGCCCTGGTACTCCGCGGGGTACTCCATGGCCCCGACGCCGATGATCGCGCCCTGCCCCTTCACCAGGCGCGGGACGGAGTGGACCGTCCCGATCGTGCCCGGGTTGGTGAGGCTGATCGTCGTGCCGGCGAAGTCGTCCGCGGTGAGCTTGCCGCCGCGCGCGCGGCGCACGACGTCCTCGTAGGCGGTCCAGAACTCCGAGAAGTTCTTGCCGCCGGAGTCCTTCACCGCGGGCACCATCAGCTGCCGCGTGCCGTCGGGCTTGGGGAGGTCGATGGCGATCCCGAGGTTCACCTGGGCCGGCTGCAGCACAGCCGGTTTGCCCTTGGCGTCCGTGGTGTAGGCCGCGTTCATCGACGGCATCGTCGCCAGCGCCTCGACGACGGCGAACCCGATGAGGTGGGTGAAGGAGACCTTCCCGCCCCGGGCGCGCTTGAGGTGGTTGTTGATGACGATGCGGTTGTCGACCAGCAGCTTCGCCGGGATCGCGCGCACGCTCGTCGCGGTGGGGACCTCGAGGGAGTCCTCCATGTTGCTCACCACGCGCGCGGCGGGGCCGCGCAGCGGGGTCACCGTGTCGGTGCGGGGGGCTGCGGGTGCGCTGTCCGTGACGGACACGTCCTTGGTCACGACCTTCGGTTCGGTCTTCGTCGGCTGGGGGGCCGGCGCCACGACCGCCTTCTCGGGGGCCTTCTCAGCGGCTTTCGGCGCGGGCGCCGGCTCCGGGGCCTTCGCCGTGGCGGGGGACTGCGAGGTCGTCGCGGGAGCACTCACCGCGGGGGTCGTGCTCGTGGCGCCGTTCGCGTGCCCGTTGCTCGTGCCGTTCGCGCCGGCCGGAGCGGCCTGGGTGGTGCCTGCGGGGCTGTCCGCGGGGGAGTAGTCCGCGAAGAACTCCCACCACGCCTCGTCGACGGAGAACTTGTCGGCCAGGTACTGCTCGTACAGCTCGTCGACGAGCCACTCGTTCGGGCCGAACGTCGCTGCGATCTTGTCCTCGTGGTGCGAGGGCTGTGGAGGCACGGCGTTGTCGCCTTCTTCCTCAAGGTTGTCATCCGACTGCGGGCGCTGCTCCACCCTATCCCCGTGTGGTATGCGCCCGCCGCCCGCCCTCAGCTCGACGCTGCGGCTTTGGTCACACCCGGTGACGTGTCCGTAACCCTGGGCAGGTTGACGTCGATCCGGCACCCGCCCTCCTCCGGGGTCGGCGCCACCCGGATCGTCCCGCCGTGCAACTGCACGGCCCAGCGCGCGATGGCCAGGCCGAGCCCCGTCCCGCCGTCGGTGCGCGCGCTCCCGCGCTGGAACCGCTCGAACACCCGCTCGCGGTCGGCGTCCGGGATCCCCGGCCCCTGGTCCTGCACGCTGATCCGCACGACCTGCCCCGCGTCACCCACCGGGTGCGCCGAGACGAACACCTTGCCGCCGGGCGGGGAGTGCCGCGACGCGTTGTCCAGCAGGTTCGCCACCACCTGGTGCAACCGCGCCGAGTCGACGTAGACGTCCAGCCCCCGCGGCTCCACGTCCAGGACGAACTGCACGTCGCGGCCCGTCATCGACATCGCCCGCGTCGCCTGGCCCAGGAAGGGCTCCAGGGCCAGGTCCTCGCGGTCCAGCGACACCGCCCCCGCGTCCAGGCGGGACAGGTCCAGCAGCTGCTCCACCAGCCGGCCCAGGCGCTCGGTCTGGGCCAGTGCCGTGTTCAACGTCTCGTGGTCCGGCTCCGAGACCCCGTCCACGAGGTTCTCCATCACCGCGTGCAGCGCCGACACCGGCGTCCGCAGCTCGTGGCTCACGTTCGCGACGAGCTCCCGGCGCTCGCGGTCGACGGCCTCGAGGTCCTCGGCCATCCGGTTGAACGCGTCGGCGAGTTCGCCGACCTCGTCGTTGGAGGTGGAACGGACCCGCCGGGAGTAGTCACCCCCGGCCATCGCGCGGGCCGCGGCCGTCATGTCGCGCAGGGGGGACGTCATGCCCCGCGCCAGCACCTGGGTGAAGACGAGGGTCACGACGATGGCGATGGGCAGGGTGTAGCGGGGTCCGATGTGGATCTCGGCCAGCCGCAGCCCGCTCCACACCAGCAGGGCGGCCACCGTCACCGAGGCCCCCACCAGCACGGCCAGCTTCGTCTTGATCGAGTGGACCGGGTCGAGCGGACGCACGTCCGGCCACGGCCGGCGCGTCGCCGTCCGGGCCGCACCGGCGCGGGCGTCGTGCGCCGCGCCGGTGATCGGGATCGGACCGGTGAGGCCGGTGCCCTGCAGGGGTTCGGGCGTCCGGGAGCTCACGGGGTCTCCTGACCACCGGTGGGTTCGAAGGCGTAGCCGACACCGTGGACGGTGCGGACGAGGTCGGCGCCCAGCTTGCGGCGCAACGCCTTCACGTGGCTGTCCACGGTCCGGGTGCCCGAGGCGTCGGCCCAGTCCCATACCTCCTCGAGCAGCTTCTCGCGGGTCAGGACCGTGCGCGGGGACTCCGCCAGGCAGACCAGCAGGTCGAACTCCGTCGGCGTCAGGTGCACCTCCGCGCCCGCGCGGCGGACCCGGCGCTGCGCGCGGTCGATCTCCAGCTCGCCGTCGGAGACGGGGAAGCGCATGGCCTCCGCCGAGGGGACGGGGGCGCCGACGAGGGCGCGTGCCCGCTCCACCCGGCGGACCAGGCCGTTCACCCGGGCCACGAGCTCACGCATCGAGAACGGCTTCGTCATGTAGTCGTCGGCCCCGACGCCGAGGCCGACGAGCTTGTCCGTCTCGTCGTCGCGGGCCGTGAGCATCAGCACCGGCACCGGACGGGCGGCCTGCACGCGGCGGCAGACCTCGAGCCCGTCGAAACCGGGGAGCATCACGTCGAGGACGACGACGTCGGGGTTCACCCGCTCGCACAGCTCGACGCCGCTGGGGCCGTCCCCGGCGGTCTCGACGGTGTAGCCCTCCGCGCGCAGGCGGCGCGCGACGGCGTCGGCGATGGTGGGCTCGTCCTCGACGACGACGGCCGTCCGCGGCGGCTGCTGGCCCTGCCCGCCCTGGGGTGCGGACGTGGTTCCGATGCTCATACCGCTCAGGGTAGGACGGCCGGGCGTCGCCGAACCCGGACGCGGCCCGGACGCCCGCTGTGTCCACGAGGCCTGCACAGGCTCTCCGCGAGGGAGGGGTCGGCCTAGGCTGTGCCCGTGCACTTCCTCGACGGCTCCCGGCCCGAGCACGACCTCACCTACAGCGACGTCTTCCTCGCCCCGTCGCGGTCCACCGTGACCTCCCGGCTCGACGTCGACCTCGCCACCGGTGACGGGACCGGGACGACGATCCCCGTCGTCGTCGCGAACATGACGGCCGTGTCCGGGCGCCGGATGGCCGAGACGATCGCCCGCCGCGGCGGGATGGCCGTGCTGCCGCAGGACCTGCCCCTCGACGTCGTCGCCGAGGTCGTCGCCTGGGTCAAGGCCCGCCACCCCGTCTTCGAGACCCCCGTCGTGCTGCACGAGCACGACACCGTCGCCGACGCGCTGAACCTGCTGCCCAAGCGCTCCCACGGCGCCGCCGTCGTGCTCGACGCCGACCGGCACGTGCTGGGTGTCGTCACCCCCGCGGACTGCGCCGACGTCGACCGCTTCACCCAGGTCGGCACGGTCATGAGCACGAAACCCGTGAGCATCGAGGCCGCGGTGGCCGAGGCCGACCTCGAGGCCGCCTTCGCCACGCTGCACGACTCCCGCCGCAGGTTCGCCCCCGTCGTGCGCGACGGGGTCCTCGTCGGGGCCCTCACCCGGACCGGCGCGCTGCGCTCCACCGTCTACACCCCGGCCCTCGACGCCCACGGCCGGTTGCGGATCGCCGCCGCCGTCGGCATCAACGGCGACGTCGCGGCCACCGCGAAGGCCTTGCTGGACACCGGGATCGACACCATCGTGGTCGACACCGCCCACGGCCACCAGGAGAAGATGCTGGAGGCGCTGCGCGCCGTCCGCGGCCTCGACCCGCAGGTCCCCGTCGTCGCGGGCAACGTCGTCACCGCCCAGGGCGTCCGCGACCTGCTGGAGGCCGGCGCGGACATCGCGAAGGTCGGCGTCGGCCCCGGCGCGATGTGCACGACCCGGATGATGACCGGCGTCGGGCGCCCCCAGTTCTCCGCCGTCCTCGAGTGCGCCGCCGCGGCCCGCGAGCTCGGCGGGCACGTCTGGGCCGACGGCGGGGTCCGCCACCCGCGCGACGTCGCGCTCGCCCTCGCCGCCGGGGCCAGTCAGGTCATGGTCGGCTCCTGGTTCGCCGGGACCCACGAGAGCCCCGGCGACCTCGCCCACGACGCCGCCGGCCGGGCCTACAAGGAGAGCTTCGGGATGGCCTCGGCCCGCGCGGTCGCCGCCCGCACCCGGGCCGACACCCCGTTCCAGCGCGCCCGCAAGGGACTCTTCGAGGAGGGCATCTCCTCCTCGCGCATGCACCTGGACCCCGCCCGCCCCGGCGTCGAGGACCTCCTCGACCAGATCACCTCCGGCGTGCGGTCCTCCTTCACCTACGTCGGTGCGCGCTCGGTCGCCGAGTTCGCCGAACGCGCCGTCGTCGGGATCCAGTCCTCCGCCGGGTACGACGAGGGTCGCCCGCTGCCTGCGGGGTGGTGACCTCCCCGTGATGCTCGAAGGCGTGCGGCGGGCGGACGGTTCGCCCGTCGACGTCGTCACCTCCGGCACCGGACCGGGTCTCGTCCTCGTGCACGGCGTCCGCGGGTCGGGCGACTACGCGAAGCTCGCCGACCGCCTCGGCGCCCGGTTCACCGTGCACCGCTACGACCGCGAGGCCGTCGGCCGCGCCGGGGAGCGCTACGCCGTCGCCGACGACGTCGCCCTGCTCGGATCGTTGCTGACCCGCACCGGAGCGAGGCTCGTCCTCGGCCACGGCCTCGGCGGTCTCGTCGCCCTGCTCGCCACGGCCGGGCTGCTGGAGCGCAGCATCGACCGCGTCGCGGTCTACGACGCCGTCCTGCCCATCGACGGGTCGGTTCCCGAGGAAGCCCTCGAGCAGGCCGCCCGGGCGCTCGCGACGGGTTCCCCCGACCTCGCCCTCGCCCACCTGGACCGCCACCTGCGGTCCTCCTCGCAGGCCGTGCGGTCGGAGCGGGTGCAGCGACTGCTCGGCGGGGTGCTGGCCCGGACCGAGTGGGGACGCTCCACCGCGGCCCGGCTGCCGCAGGTCCTCGCCGAGACCCGCGCCGGGCTGCAGTTCGACGGCCCCGCCGACGTCTACGCCGGTCTGCCCGCCCGCGCCCTGCTGCTCTTCGGGGAGAGGAGTCCCCAGCACTTCGGCACCGCGGCGCTCGCGATGGCCGAGGCCGTCCCGACCGCGACCGCGCTCGTCGCGGGTGGCTGCGGCCACGACTCCCTGCTGCGCGCCGCGCGGCGCTGCGTCGCGCCGATCGAGACGTTCCTGCTGGGGGACACCCTCTTCTGAGCGCCGGAGGGGCGACCGGGCTTCTGAGCGCCGGAGGGGCGACCGGGCTTCTGAGGGTTGCCGCGGTGACCGGGCGAGGTTGCCGTCACCGTCGTCCGGCACCTCGTCGTCAGCCCTCGGTCGTCAGCCCTCGCCCAGGCGTTGGGAACTCAGAACCAGTGCTTGCGGCCCGCGATCTCACGCCCGGCCGCGCCCAGGATGGCCAGGACCGCGCCGATCACGAGCAGGACGACCCCGATGGTGGTGAGGATCGAGATCTTGGCGAGCAGACCGACGATGAGAAGGACGATGCCCAGGATGATCATGTGGTGCCTCCAGGTGGGGGGATGAGCCTTGATCACACCGCGTGGGAGCCGGATCGGCGAACTGAGACGCCGTACCGACGTCTCTGAGCGCTTGATTCACCCCATCGCTCGGAACTGCGACGCAGGGTGATCGCCCGAGCACGGAGATGTACGACGGCTACCGTCGCGAGCGCGCGGGGCCCGTCGGCCGGAGGATGACTCCGGTGTCCCCGGTGAAGGAGTCCCCCGTGAGCCCGACCCCGTCCCCCTCGGTGATCGTCTTCGACGTCAACGAGACGCTCTCCGACCTCGCTCCGCTGGCCGAGCGGTTCCTCGCGGTGGGTGCCCCCGCGCACCGGGCCCCGCTCTGGTTCGCCACCGTGCTGCGCGACGGGTTCGCCCTGAGCACCGTGGGGGACGCGCGCCCCTTCGCGCAGCTGGGCGCCGAGGCCTTGCGGACCCTGCTGCACGACGTCGACCTCCGGAAGGATCCGGCCGCGGGTCTGGACGGCAGCCTGGAGAGCGCGGTCGAGCACGTGCTGGACGGGATGGGCCGGCTGCCCCTGCACCCCGACGTCGTCGACGGTGTCCGGGGTCTGCGGGCGGACGGCCACCGACTCTTCACCCTGAGCAACGGCTCGGTCCGGGTGGGGGAGCAGTTGCTGACGGCGGCCGGCGTGCGGGAGGAGTTCGAGGCCGTGCTGTCGGTGGAGGACGTCGGGGTGTGGAAGCCGGCGCCCGCCGCGTACGAGCACGTCCTGCGCGTCAGCGGGGCCCGGGCGGAGGAGTCGCTGCTCGTCGCCGTGCACCCGTGGGACGTGGACGGGGCGGCGCGGGCGGGGCTGGGCACGGCCTGGATCGACCGCCGCGGCACTCCGTACCCGGCGTCGTTCACCTCCCCCCGGGTGCACGCGAGGGGTCTGGTGGACCTGCGGGCCCGGCTCGCCGCCGGGGAGCGGTGAGTCACCCGGCGGTCGACGACACCTCGGCGGCCGCCGGCGAGCGGGTGGTGGACCCGTCGCGGTGGGTCAGGTACCGCGCGGCGAAGTCCGCGGCGGGGACGGGGCGGGAGAAGAGGTAGCCCTGGGCGTAGCGGATGCCGAGCGCGAGGAGCTCGTCGCGCTCCGCAGTGGTCTCCACGCCTTCGGCGATGACCTGCAGGCCGAGGTGGTCGGCCATGGCGGTGACGGCCGCCACGATCTCGGAGCGCTCCAGCACGTCGTCCTGCCGTGGTGCCCCGGTCGCGTCGGCGTCCGGGCGGGGGAAGGCGCTGACGAGCGACCGGTCGAGCTTGAGGACTTGGATCGGGAAGCGGCGCAGGTAGTCCAGCGAGGTGTAGCCCGTGCCGTAGTCGTCGAGGAGGACGAGGATCCCGGCGTCGTGCAGTGCGCGCAGCGAGGTGGCGGCGGGACCGGCACCGGCGACCTCGTCCTGCTCGGTGATCTCGAGGCGCACCGAGCTGGTGGGCACCCCGGCGTCGGCCAGCACCGCCAGGACGCTGGTCGCCAGAGCGGGGTCGTCCAGGCTCGCACCGGTCATGTTCACGCTGACCGGCAGGACGGGGCGGCCCTCGTCCTGCCACCGGCGCAGGTGGTGGACGGTGGCGCGCAGGACCGCGGTGTCGAGCTGGGTGTCGAGGTCGTTGCTCCCGACCAACCCCAGGAAGGCGTCGGGGGCGAGCAGACCGTGCACCGGGTGGCGCCACCGGATCAGCGCCTCCGCGCTGACGGCGTCGCCGCTGAGCAGGTCGACGACCGGTTGGAAGTGGACCTCGAGCCGGCCGACGTCGGGGTCCTGCGCCAGCAGCTGGCGGACGTCGTTGCTCAGGGCGTAGCGGGCGCTGACCTCGGCCCGCATGTCGGGGTGGAAGGTGGCGGCCCGTCCACCACCGGCGGTCTTGGCGGCGTACATGGCGATGTCGGCGTGGGTGAGCAGCTCGGCGAGGTCGGCGGTGGCGGGGAGCGCTCCGGTGGTCCCCGTCGTGGCGAGACCGATGCTCACCCCGACCCGGATCTGCAGGGCTCCCACGACCAGCGGGGCGCGCAGGGCGTGCAGGAGCCGGTCCGCGACGGCGTCCAGGTGAGCGGGTGCGGTGAGGACGACGAACTCGTCGCCACCGAGACGGGCGGGGACGCCGTCGCCCGCGGTGGCGGCCAGCAACCGGTCGCGCACGGCGAGGAGGAGCAGGTCGCCGACGTCGTGGCCGTGGGTGTCGTTGACCTGCTTGAACTCGTCGACGTCGAGCAGCAGCAGGCCGACCGGTGTGCTCCGCTGCTGGTGGGCCCGGGCCAGCCCGCGACGGTTCGCGAGGTCGGTCAGGGGGTCGCGTTCGGCGAGGTGCTCGGTGGCCCGCAGCACGCGGGCCGCGCGCACCAGGCACAGGCCCGCCACGAGGGCGCCGGTCACGGGGATGACCCAGGGCGGCAGCCCATGCGTCGCGCCGCCCCCACCGCCGTGGTGCGCGGTGGTGATCCAGGCGAGGGCGGCGGGGGCCAGGACCAGCGGGAGCAGGCCCAGCAGAGCGGTGGAGGCGGACCGGCGGCGGGTGAAGGTGGCGGGATCGAAGACCGCCCGCATGCTCGGGTGCGTCGCGGCGCACGCCGGCGCCAGCACCGCGAGGGTTCCCAGCAACCCCTGCGCGCTGCCGGCCTCCGCCAGCCGGCTGTTCTCCACCGCGGTGGAGAGGTCGTAGGCCAGGGAGAGCAACCCCCCGGCGAGCAGCAGGTGCGAGGCCGGGGCCAGGCCGGTGCTCGAGACGGCGAACTTCACCAGGGCACCCAGCAGGACGATGTCCACGCCGGCCACCAGGACGAAGTAGGGGGTCATCGTGCCGAGCGTGGCGAGCTGGGCGGCGACGGTGACCAGCACGGCCACCACGACGACGACGTCGAGCGCAGCGCCCGGGCTGCCCGCGCCCGCGCGGCCGCGGTGGCGGGCGGCCAGCTGCGCCATGTGGGCGACGACGACGACGCCGAGGACCTGACCCGTCCCCATGCAGACCAGGACCAGGGGGTGGTGCCGGCCGAGCACCTCCCCGGCCGTGAAACCCCCGGCCCAGGAGGTCAGCATCGCGGCGACGACCGTCCAGGGCCAGGCGCCCCGGTGGTGCCGGTGGCGACCTCGCAGGACCAGCAGGGGGGCGGTCCAGACGGCCACGAGCATCACGGGTGTGCGCAGTTGCGGCACGATCAGCGCCGCCAGGCAGACCGCCGCCACGACCAGCAGCAGGAGCCGGGTCGTCCGATCCGCAGGCTGGCTCGCGTCACCGATCACGGTGGATCGTCGGCCGCCGGAGCAGGGTGCTGAAGCGTTTCGATCGTGTCGGCCGATCGGAGGGTCCGGCCGTCCCGCGCTCAACCGCCGGCTGGTTCCGGCCGACAACTCCTCGACGCCGACCACTCGTGAGGTTCCCGTGCACCACCCGACCACCCCTCCCGACCACCCCGCGCGAACGGTCCTGCCCCGCCGTGCCGGTCACGTCGTGTCGAGCACGCCGCCGGCGCCGGTGGCCACGGTGCCCGACGCGGCCGCCGTCCTGACCCGGCACTGCGTCACCGAGGTCGGGGACCCGCACGGGCCGGTGCTGCTGCTGGCCCACGGGTTCGGTGCCGGTCAGCTGGCCTGGACGCGGCTGCTGCCCTTCTTCGAGGACCACCGGGTCGTCCTGTTCGACTACGCCGGCTCCGGGGGCACTCGGCTGGCCGACTTCGACCACGAGCGCCACGCCGAGCTGGGCGGGTACGCCCAGGACCTGCTGGAGGTCTGCGCGGCGCTGGACCTGCGCGACGTGCACGTGGTCGCCCACTCGGTCAGCGCGATGATCGCGCTGCTGGCCGCGGCCGCCCAACCGGACCGGTTCGCCTCCCTGGCCCTGCTCGCGCCTTCCCCCCGCTACGTCGACGACCCCGCGAGCGGCTGGGTCGGCGGCTTCAGCCTGGAGGACATCCACGAACTGCTGGAGTCCCTGGACAGCAACTACTACGCCTGGTCCGCGGCGATGGCGCCGGTGGTCATGGGCACCCCCGGGTCCCCGGACCTCGAGGCCGAGCTGACCGAGAGCTTCCTGGGTACGCACCCGGACGCCGCCGCGACCTTCGCGAGCGCGATCTTCCTCAGCGACTCCCGGGACGTGCTGGGGCGGGTGGAGCAGCCGACGCTGGTGCTGCAGTGCCGCCACGACGCCCTGGCCCCGGTGGAGGTCGGGGCCGCGGTGGCCGCGGCGTTGCCGCGCGGTCACCTCGTGGCGCTGCAGGCCACCGGGCACTGCCCGCACATCAGCGCGCCGGCCGAGACCGCCGCCGCGCTCCGCGCGCACCTGGACCGCCACGCTCGCCACGACGCGTCCGGTGCGACCCGTTGCGAGGAGCCGTCGTGACCGACCGCACGCTCGCGACCTGGGTCGAGCCGGCCACCGGGTCGGAAGCGCTGTGGTGGCGCCACTCCCCGTGCGCCCACCTCGTGCTGGACCCCGGGACCGGTCTCGTCCTGGCCGCGAACGACACCTTCACGGCGTGGTCGGGGCTGTCGCGCGAGGACGTCGTCGGGACGGTGTTCGCCCGGCTGCTGCCGGTCGGCGACCGCATCGTGTGGACCACGCACAGCCTGCCGAAGCTGACCACCACCGGACGCGTCGACGAGAGCGCCGTGCAGGTCCTGGGCGCGGGTGGCGTGCGGCACGCGGCGTTCCTCAGCGCGACCTCCCTGGACCGCGCAGGTGCCCCCGCCGCCGGCGCGGGGCCGGTCCTGATCGCCCTCTTCGCCGCCCGGGAACGCCGCCGCTACGAGCAGGAGCTGCTGGCGTCCAAGCGGACGGCGGAGACGTCCGAGGCCCGGCGGGCCGCCGCCGAACGCCACCTGCAGCACCTGGTCCACCACGACCCCGTGACCGGCCTGCTGAACCGCACCGGCCTGCAGGCGGTCCTGGCCGAGGCTCTCGGCAGCGCGGGGGACGAGCCGGGTCGAGCGACGGTGCTGTTCCTGGACCTCGACGGGTTCAAGGCCGTCAACGACAGCGTCGGGCACGCCGGTGGCGACGAACTGCTGAAGGTGCTCGGTGCGCGGCTGCGGGCTGCGGTGCGCGAGAGCGCGGTCGTGGCGCGCTTCGCCGGTGACGAGTTCGTCGTCCTGGAACACCTGCGCGACGAGGACGAGGCGGTCGCCCTGTGCCGCCGCCTGCTGGCCGAGCTCGCGGCACCGGTCGTCGTCCACGGGGTGGAGGTCGTCCTCTCCGCGAGCGCGGGCATCGCCTTCGCCGACCCCCTGCCCGCCGACGGGGACGCCGCGCGAGCGGCCGACGACGTCCTCCGCCGGGCCGACACCGCGATGTACCGGGTCAAGGACAACGGCCGCAGCGGCTGGGCCGTGCACGACCCGCAGGCCGGGGACGCGACCGCGGACCGCCTGCGGCTGCTGCAGGAACTGCGTGCCGCCCTGGCCGAGGGCCAGCTGCGTCTGCACTACCAACCCCGTGTCCGCCTCGTCGACGGGGTGACCACCGGGGTGGAGGCGTTGATCCGGTGGGAGCACCCCACCCGGGGGCTGCTCGGCCCGGCCGCGTTCATCGACGTCGCCGAGAACGCCGGGTTGATCCGCGAGGTCGGCGCCTGGGTGCTCGACACCGCGGTCGCGCAGGCCGCGGTGTGGAACGCCAGGTCCACCGCCGAGTCCAGCGCCGGGACCTCGAGCGGCGCGGGCGTCCAGATGAGCGTCAACATCTCGGCCCGGCAGCTGAGCGACCCCGACCTCATGCTTCTGGTGACCTCGGCGCTGGCCCGCCACGGCGTGCCGGCCTCGCAACTGGTCCTGGAGATCACCGAGACGGCGCTGATGACCGACCCGGTCGCGGCCGAGACCACGCTGAGCGCCCTGGCGGCCCTGGGCGTCCGGATCGCGATCGACGACTTCGGCACCGGCTACGCGAGCCTGACCTACCTGCAGCGCTTCCCGGTGCACGAGCTGAAGATCGACCGCTCCTTCGTCGAGTCCCTGGTCGAGCGTCCCGCCGACCGGGCGATCGCGGGGGCCTGCGTCCACCTCGCCCGTGCCCTGGGGCTGGACTGCGTGGCGGAAGGGGTCGAGACCGCCGAGCAGCGTGACGTCCTCCTCGAGCTCGGCTGCGACCTGGCCCAGGGGTACCTCTTCAGCCGGCCCCGACCCGCGGGCGCCCACCCCTGAGCGGGCCGAGGTCACGGCTGCTGCACCGGGTGGCGAAGGGGGTGCCTCAACGCGTGGTCCACGTCACTCCGGCAGGACGAGGGGCCGGGCCCACCGTCTGCGCTGCGGGTCCACCTGGGCGACCGGGCCGCTGCTGAAGGTCCTCGACGGCAGCGTGGACTGGTGCCTGCGCCGCGATCTCGCCGACGTCGACCACCTCGTCGTGGTCGACGGAGCGCACGGGGACGAGGACCCCGAACGTCACGTCGGGGTGGCGCTCCAGCGTGGACCGGTGGTGGGCACCGACCGCGCCCTCGACCGCCGGCGTCGTGCAGACCGAGCCAGGCGAACCCGTCCTCGTGGTGCGCGGTCTCCAGCGCCGTCGGCATGTCGTCCACGGTCGATCGGCGCCCGTCGGAGTGGGTCACGCCGCCGGTAGTCGGCGACGAGGGGCGTCGATCGTGAGCCCTGTCCCCCAGCGGTCCCGCCCGCGGCGGGGCCTCCCACCGCCAGGCGGTGGTCTCAGAAGTTGGAGAAGGCGTGCTCGGCGATCCGCTGGGCCGACAGCACCGTGGGGTGGACGGCGATCTCGTCGATGCTGCCGAGGAAGGCGTTGGTCGTCGGGCTGGGGGACCAGCCCGACACCTGCGCCCCGCCCCAGCGCCAGTAACCGGTGTAGCTGGTGGGCGTGACGGCGGCCCCGGCGGCGGAGGAGACGATCAGGTCGCCGTCCGCGTACAGCTTCATGGCGGGGACCCCGGCGGCCGGTGCCGCGGTGAACGTAGCCGCGACGTGGTGCCACGCCCCGTCGTTGTAGGGCTTCGCCGCGGGGCTGGTCAGCTGCGTGTTGGGCGTGCCGGCGACGACGAAGCTCAGCCGGCCGTCGTCGGCCAGGAAGACCATGCGGTCGGAGTTCATCCCGCTCATCGCCGTCGTCGAGGAACTGAGACCCAGGATCTGACCGCCGGTGGTCGTGGTGGTCCGGAACCAGCACTCGATCGTGAACGTGGTGGGGTTGAGAATGGAGAGGCCGTTGTAGCCGCCCTCGACGCCCTGGTAGGCGGTGCCCGTGCGGGTGGCGAGGCCCTGGTCGGTCCCGGTGAGGGCACCGGGGACCGCGGCCGTGGAACGCGCCGGGTCGGCGGCGAGGGTGGCGACCTGGGTCGCGGTGAGGGCGCGAGGGTAGGCGGAGACCTGGTCGGTGTAGCCGGAGAACGATCCGGTCCAGCCGCCGTTCGACCAGGCCCGGCCCAGCTGCAGACCACCGGTCGTCGCCACGGTGGCCGGGTGCGAAGCCGGCGTCCCGACGACGGTGCCGTTGACGTAGAGGGTGAGCGTCTGCGCGGTGGCGTCGTGGACGGCGGTGAGGTGGTACCAGGTGTTCGAGGTCACCGCGGTGGTGCTGCTCGTCTGGTCCACGGTCGGGCTCGCGGAGTCGGTGCGCGCCATCGCGAAGACCCAACGGTAGACGCCGCTGCCGACGTCGTCGTACTTGAGGACGAAGCCGCTCCCGGTGGTTCCCTTCTGGCTGAGCACCGTGGTCGCTACCGTGCTGGAGTTCGGCTTCACCAGCGCCGACACGGTGAAGCTCGCCGCGGTGTCCACCGGGTTCGCCGTCGTGGAGACGTAGCCGTTGGTGGTCCCGTCCAGCTTCACGGCGCCGCTGCTGCGTCCGGCGTAGTTCGGGGTCGCCCCGCTGCCGAAGGTCCCGGTGGCACCGTTGCCGGTCACGTCCCTCGTCGTGGTGCCCTTCTCCTCGTCGAAGCCCCACTGCAGGCCCGGGACACCGGCGTAGAGGGCGTCGACGTCGGAGGCGGACAGCGCCCGCTGGTAGGTGACGACCTCGTCCAGGCCGCCCTTCCAGTAGTTCACCGGGTTCCCGCCGCCCGTCTGGCGGCCCGCGACGAGGTTCCCCGCCGCCTTCCAGCCCGTCCACGTGGTGGACGTGCCCAGCGCGTTCTGCGGCGAGCCGTTGACGTAGAAGGTCCTCGTGGTGGTGCTCGCGTCGTACACGACGGCGAGGTGCGTCCAGGTCCCGGCGACCGCGGAGCCGGCGGGGGACTGCGTGGCCGACACCCCGGCCGAGGTGGTGTCGGCGGTGGTGGTGCGCAGTTCCCAGCAGGTGCAGCTGTTGCGGAACATCATGCCGAAGCCGCTCTGCGCGGAACCCTCTACCGCCAGGGCGGCGACGTCGTTGCCGGTCGCGGCGAGGTTGACCCACACCGCGGCGGTGAAGCTCTTCGAGGTGTCCAGCACCCCCGCGGCGCCTTCCACGTAACCGCCGGCCGACCCGTCCAGCAGGACCCGGCCGCCGGTGCGTCCACTACCCGCCGTCAGCGACGCGGTCCCCTTAAGGACCCCGGAGTCGACCGCGCCGGATGAGTCGGCGGCAAAGGTCGTGTCCCCGTTGAACCGCCACCAGGTCGTCGGGCCGTTGGAGGCACCGTTCAGCGTGCCCGGGTGGTTGCCCGCCGCGGCGTCGGCCACCGCCGGGGTGGCGGCGGCGGAGACGGCGTCCTCGCCCGGGTGGTACAGGGTCGGGGCGTCCTGTCCGACGAGGGCTGGGAAGGACGGGAAGACGGCCGCCGAGGCGACGCTGCTGGTGGCGGTCGTGCTCGTCGCGGTGAAGGTGGCGCCGGCCTCCCCCGGGAGGGCCAGGGTGGCGAGGAGCAGCGCGGCCACCGGCGCGACCCGGGCCCAGCGACCACCACGGCGTCGGGCCGCGCCGGTGCACCGGTCGAGGACCACCTTCGTCACGCGCCGCACCGTGCACCTTCCGTACCTGGGGGCCAGTCGCCGGTGTGAGCACTCCCCGCCGACGGTGAGGTGCCACGACGGCACGGCTCACCAGCGTGCATCGACACGACGGCGCCCCGCCTGAAGGGCGGACCCCGGGCAGGCCCCTGCCGGTCACCCCGCGGCGGGCCCGGGCTCCGCCGCGGTCATGCCGGACGGGTGGAGGGGATCCAGGACGCCTCCCGGGGTGCCGAGGGAACCGGGACAGCACTCGACGTCCCTCCTGAGGAGAACCGTGAACCGCCGAACCCGCCCCGTCGGTGACGACGGCGGCTTCACCCTGATCGAGCTCCTCGTGGTGATGATCATCATCGGGATCCTCGCGGCGATCGCCGTGCCGATCTTCCTGAACCAGCGCAAGGTGGCCTGGGGGACGGCTGCCGCCGCCGACGCCCGGTCGGCGGCCACGCTCGTCGTGTCCGCCTCGGAGGACAGCAACGTCTTCCCCGACGTGACCTTCCGCGACGACGCGGCCATCGCCGCGCTCCCCGCACCCCTGAACGAGTTCCGGCGCACGCCCTCGGTGGGCACGGCGGTCAAGGGCATCGCCGAGAACGCCGGCGGCACCGGCCCGGCGGGCTTCTGCGTCATCGCCTACCACGACCGGGCCCGGGCCTGGACGATGTACGACAGCGTCGTGGGTCCCGTGGCCCGCAACTTCGACGTGGGGACCCTCACCTCCAAGGCGGAGACCCCGCTGCTCTCCTCCCCGACGGCGCCCTGCAAGCGGCTGCGTTCCAGCTGGTCCGACCTCATGAACGCCTCACGCGGGTGAGCGGTTCACGCCGCTGAGGGCCTCCGGACCGAGGCTTCGTGGTCGAGCCCGATCGTGCCGTCGCCACCACCTGGACGTCGACCGGGGACCCGGCCCGCGGCGGCACCGGGCGTCCAGCGGGAGGGCGACCGGGATCAGGTGTTCTGCGCCTCCACGACGAGCCCGAAGGTGCTGGTCTGGCTCCGGGCGACGTTGGCCCCCCGCAGCTGGAAGGTGACGCGGTACACGTGGGTCTGCCCTGCGGCCGTGGGCGACCAGGAACCCACCCCGCTCGCCCAGGTGGTCTGGGCGAGGAAGGTGTTCAGGCGGCCGGTGAAGAGGGTGGAGGTGGCGGTGAACCCGGTGCAGTTCGCCGTCGCGGCGGCCGTCCCCTCCTGGATCGTCGTCTGGAGGTAGGGGGCGAGGGTGCCCGTGGATCCCGTCGCCGCGCGCAGCTTCACGGTGGCCCCGAGCGAGCCGTCGTAGGTGGCGGTCAGGCACGCCTCCGCGGAGTCGCCAGGGATCCAGCCGCTCACGGAGAACAGCGCGGTGGAGGGGGAGGAGCTCACCGCGACCGTCCCGGCCGTGAAGCTCTTCGTGCTGCTGGACGCCGTCACCCGGGTGAACGTGGCTTCGGCTCCGGGGGTCACGGCGAACGGTGCGAGGAGGGCCAGCGCACCGGCGACGGCGCTGACCGGCACCGTGCGACGGAACCGGCGGCGGGTCGCGCGGGGTTCGTCGTCGCGGGGTTCGTCGTCGCGGGGTTCGTCGTCCTCGGCCTCGCCGCGGGGGAGGACCAGCACGGTGCTCGCCCCGAGCAGCACGATGCCCAGCGCGATCAGCCGCGGCAGGTCGTGGGTCTGCCACCAGAAGCGGGGGAGACCCACGAAGGGGATGCGCAACCGTCCGAGGCCCTCGACCGCGGAACGTGCCAGGGGGGTGCTGTCCGCGGTGGCGTTCGCGTCGCCGCGGGTGATCAGCCGCCCCTCGTCGTCGACGGAGTCGACCCGGTGGACGAGCGTGCGGTGCACGCCGCTGGGGTCCGGGAACAGGACCACCTGCCCGGGGACGACGTCGTCGCCGTCGACGGGTGAGGTGACCACCACGTCCCCGACGCGCAGCTGGGGAGTCATCGAACCGCTGACCACGACGCTGGACTTCCAGCCGATGACCAGCGGCGCGCTCGACCACAGCAGCAGGCCGGCGATCGTGACGAGGACGGTACCGGCGACCACCTGGGCCGCGGCGTCGACGAGCACCCGGACCCGCCCCGCGCGGGGTCCTTCAGATGGACGCGTCACCCGCTGGTGGTCGACGGACTCGGCCTCGACCTTGAGCGCACCAGGTCGGGGCGCGGACCCCGCGGCCGGCCCCGACCGGCGTCTCACCCGCCGGCGGGAGCGGTCGCGCGGGGCTCGCTCGACGAGCTCGCCGAGGGGGGACCCGACACCCGGTTCCGCCCCGCGGCCTTCGCGGCGTACAGCGCGGCGTCGGCCGCGGCGACCACCGCGCGGACGTCCGCGCCGTCGCGGGGGAAGGTCGCCACCCCGAGGCTGGCGGTGATGGCCACGGGGGCGCCCTCGGCCGTGGCGATGCCGCGGCGCAGGCGGTCGGCGACCCGCAGGGCCTCCTCGTGCGTCGTCCGGGGCAGGACGACGCAGAACTCCTCCCCGCCGTAGCGTGCCGCCGTGCACCCCTCGCGCACGGAGGCTCGCAGCACCGCGCCGACGGCCCGCAGGGCCTGGTCGCCGACGGGGTGACCGTGGGTGTCGTTGAGGGCCTTGAAGTGGTCGAGGTCGAGCAGCACGACCGAGCAGTCGGTCCCCGCGGTGGTGGCCCCGGTCAGTTCTTCGACCAGGGCGCCGTCGAGCGCCCGCCGGTTCAGCAGGCCCGTCAGGGCGTCGGTGGTGGCGGCGGCGGTCAGGCGCGCCATCAGGGCGGTGCGGGCCAGGGCCTGGCCGGCGTGCGCCGCGGCCTGTTCCAGGGTGGCGACGGCCCGCCGTTCCACCCGGTTCCTCGAGGTCCCCAGGGACAGCAGCGGCGTACGCCGACGACCCCCGAGGTGCTCGACGACGAGCACACCGGTGACCTCGCCCCCCGGCATGAGCGGCACCACCACGAGGTTGCGCGCGCCCGGCAGCGTCCGGGTCAGCCACTCGTCGTGGCAGGCGTCGAGTCGCCGGGCGAGCAGGGTGCGGCGCGTGGCGAGGGCCTGCGCAGGCAGGGAGTGCACGGGAAGCCCGCCCCGGGGCGGACCGGGAGGCCGGCCACCGTCCGGGGCCCCGCCGACCACGACGGCGTCCCGACCGGGGGCGGCCGGGTCCAGGACCTGCACGAGCGCGCGGGTGGCCAGCAGGTCCCGCTGGGCCAGCTGCGACAGCAGGGTGGCCACGGCCGTCGTGCCGTCGGCGAACTCCAGGTCGAGGGCGAAGCGCCGCAGCACGTCGCTGTCGTAGCGCCGCCGGCGGAGTTCGCGTTCGTTCACGGCGGCGAGGACGGCCGTCATGAGCGTGAGTCCCCACAGCACCCCCAGCTGCAGCAGGTAGTCGGTGGTGGCCGAGCGCAGCACCGGTGCGCCGAACACCCCGACGGTGTCGGCCTCGATGACCACCAGCAGCGTCAGCGAGTGCCACAGCGCCAGCTTCACGCCCGTGCGGAAGGACGCGATGAGGGTCAGTCCCACGGCGTGCAGGACGACGACGTACCCCATCGCGCCGTCGAAGCCGTCCAGGCAGCGGAAGGCCCAGGCGAGGTAGACGCCGTCCGCGAGCAGGGTGACGCCCAGGCACCAGAGGGCGACCTGTCGCGGCAGGCGGGCGAGGGGGACACCGAGGGCCACCGCCACGGCGCAGGCCACGGCCGGCCCCAGCAGCTCGTGGAAACCGCCGGTGCGGTCGGCGGGCAGGAGCCACCACCCGAGGAGGGGCAGTGCGGTGACCACCAGCCGGAGCGCGCTGACCCAGCGCAGGCGGTCGACCAGGCTCACCAGGGCGGCGGCCGGGGTCCGCGGGGTCGACGGGCCCGAGGGCCTCCTGATGGCGTTCACGATCGTCCTCTCGGATCCGGGCGGGGTGGGGTGGGGTCCTCGTCGAACTCGCCGTCGAACTCCAGCCAGCGGTCAGGGTCGAAGTCGACGTCCTCGTCCCGGCGCAGCGGGGCGAGGGCGAGCTTGGGGTCGTCGCGGTCGAGCCGGTTCTGGATCGCGAGGAAGATCAGGACGAGCAGCAGGAGCAACAGCGGGAATCCCGCGCTGTCGGCCACGGCGTGCAGCAGCGCGCGGACGGTGGGGTTCACGGGGAGCGCGTCGACGAGGCCGCGGACAGCGCCGGCGCCCGGGAGGCGGGCGAAGATGCCACCGTCCTGGTCCCCGGCGCCCCGTCCGACCGGGCCGGCGCCGGCCGTCGTGCCCGGGGTGGGCGCCGAGGCGGGCACGACGGCCGGTGCCGGCCCGGTCGTCGCGGGGGTCGACGGATCGCCGGAGCTCACCCCGGGGTGGGCCGTCGGGGACGCGGAGGAGCCCCCACCGGTCCACGGGGTGGCCGCGGACGGGGTGGGTACCCGGCCGGGACCCGTGGCCGACCGCCCGGGGGCCGACGGGAGCCCTGTACCAGTGGTCGGAGCGGTGGTCGGAGCGGTGGTCGGAGCGGTGGTCGGAGCGGTGGTCGGCTGCACCGTGGGCACGGTCGGCGACGGTCCCGGGATGACGGGGTCGGTTGTCGGGTCCGAGGGGGTGGGGGAGGTCGGCCCCGCCGTCACGGGGCCGGTGGCCGGTGGGGTCGAGGGCACGGGCACGGGTACGGGGTCGACGGCCACCGAGGATGCGCTGACCGACCACACGAAGCGGGCGCTCGCGCCGGCCCCCTGCGCGGTGGAGGTGGGCGCGAGGTCCGCGGTGATCCGGTAGCGCGTGCTGCTGCTCCCGGCGGGGCGGACGGCGCCCTCGGCGATCCCGCCGCCGGCGCTCGCCGACGTCCGCGCGAGGTCGGTGAGGGTGCCGGTGAAGGAGGTGGTGGCCGTCGTGGCTGCGCACCCCACCCCGCGGAGGGCCGGTCCCTCCTCGACGGTCAGGACGAGGTCCGTGGCGAGCGCCCCCGTGACGTCGGCCACGACGAGGTGGACGGGGGTCGCGGTGGGGTCCACGGCGTCGACGGCCACGTCGATGCACGCCTGCACGGGACGGCCCGGAGCCAGGGCCCCCGGGGGGAAGAGGGCGCCCGAGGCGCCCTGCAGCCGGAGGTCCACCGACGTCGGGGTCGCCTGGGCGGAGCCGGAGGTGAGGTTGCCGGTGGCCACGGCCACCAGCGCCGCCGCGGCGGCCAGCGGGAGGACCGTGGCGGGTCGGGGGTGGTCCCACAGGTCGCGCAGTGCACGCGATCGCCGCACCCCATCGACCTCCTGGACCGGGGCACCCGTCCTGGTGGGGGTGCCTGTGCGGGGACGACGAGCCCGCCGATCCCTCCGGCCAGGTTGTCGGCACGCGAGCGGCGTCCTGTGAATAGCCCGAACGGGCGCGCACCTGAACGGGTGCGAAAGCTTGAGTCGCCGCCTCGCGGATCCGAAGACCTCTGCATCTCCAGTCGTGAAGCGGTTGAACCACCAGCCGCGCGACTGTCGACCGTCAGGACCGTCATGACCGTCAAGAAGCGCCGCAGTGCGTTGATCCTCGCTCTACCCCTGGGCCTCGTGGTCAGCGGCGCTCTCGTCTACCAGTCCTCCTCGGCCGCGTTCACCGCCACCGCGACGACGGCGCAGGAGTCCTGGACCGCCGGCACGGTGGTCCTCTCCAGCAACTCGTCCACCTCGCTGCCCTGGACGGCCGTGGCCGGGCTCGCACCCGGTTCGACGGACACCAGGTGCGTCGTCGTCGACTACACCGGGAACCTGAACGCGAACATCTCCCTCTACATCACCGGGTACGCCGTGACCCACACCGCCAGCGTCGAAGCGACCAACCTCGAGGACTTCCTGCAGTTCACGGTCAAGGGCGTCGACGGCAGCCACGGCGACAGCGCCGGTACCTGCGACGGGACGGTCGGCGGGGCGGCCCAGCTGTTGTCCCCGGCGATCAACGGGGACACGGCGAAGGCGCTCAGCACCAGCCGCACCACCTTCGCCACCGGCAGCCAGACGGGGACCGTCACCGCCGGGGCGAGCCACCACTACGTCACGTACCAGATCACCTACACGGTGGCCCCCGGTGCGGACAACACCGCCCAGGGGGACAACGTCAAGCTCAACTTCCAGTGGGAGGCGCAGAACGTCTGACCGGCGGCACCGCCACGGGTCGTCGCGACCCCGGGCAGCCCTCACACTGTCGTCATGGCGCGACAACCGTGGTGGCGGGCGACGAAGACGCTCGAGCAGTCCAAGCGGTCCGGGATCGTGTACCTGGCCCTCGCCGCGCTGGCGTGGACGGTGACCCACGACGGCGGCCCCTTCATGCTGCTCGTCAAGATCGCCTTCACCGTCGCGGGGCTCTACTTCCTCGCCGCCTGGTACGTCCGGCGTTCCCGGGAGCCGGAGGACGCCGGTTAGCCGTCTCCGGGCCCGTCGGGTCCCGGCCGTGACCGCGAATCCGCCCCGCCGCTCCAGCCGCGGGCCAGGGGTCCCTCGTCTACGCTTCGTGGTGCCATGAGTTCAGATGCCCGGGTCGATTCCGACCCTCCCAGTACCAGTCACCATCCACACCCGGCGTCGCCCGGAGAGCCGTGCGGGGACCACCCGTGCTGACCGAATGGCTCCTCCTGCTCGTCGGGGTCGTCCTCACCCTCGGCACCGCGGTCTTCGTCGCGGCCGAGTTCGCGTTCGTCACCCTCGACCGGTTCACCGTCGAGAAGGCCGTCGAGGACGGCGACAAGCGCGCGGCCGGTGTCCTCCCCGCGCTGCGCACGCTCTCCACCCAGCTCTCCGGCGCCCAGGTCGGGATCACCCTCACCACTCTGCTCGTCGGGTACCTCACCGAACCCTCGCTCGCCTCCCTGCTGAACGGGCCGCTGACCTCCCTCGGCCTCGGTGAGACGCTCGCCGACTCCGTCGCGGGCGTCGTCAGCGTCGTCGTCGCGGCGGCGTTCTCGATGGTCGTGGGGGAACTCATCCCCAAGAACCTCGCCCTCAGCGTCCCGCTCGCGACGGCCGGCGTCGTCGCCCCGCTCCAGCGCGGTTTCACCTGGGCCACCGGGCCGTTGCTGAAGGTCCTCAACGGCAGCGCGAACTGGTTCCTGCGCCGCATCGGGGTCGAACCCCAGGAGGAGCTCTCCGGCGCGCGGTCCGCGCGCGAGCTCGCGGCCCTCGTCCGCCGCTCCGCCGACATGGGGACCCTCGACGAGGGGACCGCGAACCTCATCAGCCGGTCCCTGCTCTTCGGGGACCAGACCGCGGCCGACGTCATGACCCCGCGGGTGCGGATGGAGGCGATCCGCCTCGACGAGACCGCCGCCGACGTCGTCTCCCGCGCCCGGACGACGGGCCACTCCCGCTTCCCGGTCACCGGGGACGACGACGACGACATCCGCGGCGTCGTGCACGTCAAGGCCGCCGTCGCCGTCCCGCCGGACCGTCGCCACGACGTCCCGGCCGCCGCCCTGATGGCCGACGCGCGCCGCGTCCCGGACTCCCTCACCCTCGAACCGCTGCTGGTGCAGTTGCGGCAGAAGGGGTTGCAGCTCGCGATCGTCGTCGACGAGTACGGCGGCACGGCCGGGGTCGTCACGCTGGAGGACCTCATCGAGGAGATCGTCGGTGACGTCTCCGACGAGCACGACCGCGACCGCGGGGGCCTGCGCCAGCACCGCGACGCGTCCTGGACCGTCCCCGGCCTCGCCCGACCCGACGAGGTCCGCGACGCCACCGGGGTCGAGGTCCCCGACGACCCCGCCTACGAGACCCTCGGAGGGTTCGTCATGTCCCGCCTCGGCCGGATCCCCACCGTCGGCGACGAGATCGAGCTCGACGGCGCCGTCCTGCGCGTCGCGCGGATGGAGGGCCGCCGCGTCGAGCGGCTGCGCCTGCGCACCCGCCAGATCACCCTGGCGGACGCCGTCCAGGCCGCCGACGCCGGCATCGCCGCGGGAGGTGCCCGGTGAGCGCCCAGGCCTCGCTGCTCCTCGCCGTCGTCCTGCTGCTGGGCAACGGGTTCTTCGTCGGCGCCGAGTTCGCCGTGCTCTCCGCCCGGCGCAGCCAGATCGAGCCCTTGGCCCAGACCAGCGCCCGGGCGCGTTCGGCGCTGGTGGCCATGGAGCACGTCTCGCTCATGCTGGCCACCTGCCAGCTCGGCGTGACGCTGTGCTCGCTGGGCCTCGGTGCGGTCGCCGAACCGGCGCTCGCGCACCTGCTGGAGCCGTTGTTCCACGCGGTGCACCTGCCGGAGTTCCTGCTGCACCCGGTCTCGCTGGTCATCGCCCTCTCGATCGTGACGTACCTGCACGTCGTCGTCGGCGAGATGATCCCGAAGAACCTCAGCATCGCCGGTCCCGACCGCGCGGTGCTGCTGCTCGCGCCGCCGCTCGTGACCCTCGGGCGCGTCATCGGCCCCGTCATCCGCGCCCTCAACGGTCTGACCAACGCGGCCCTGCGGGCGCTGGGCGTGGAACCCAAGGACGAGGTCGCCAGCGCGTTCACCGTCGAGGAGGTGCAGTCCATCGTGGCCGAGAGCCGCCGCGAGGGGACCCTCGACGACAGCGGCGGTCTGGTGGCCGGGGCCCTGGAGTTCTCCGAGAGCACGGTCGGCGACATCGCCGTCCCGTTCGCGCAGCTGCGCACGCTCTCGCTCGGCGCGTCACCGGCCGACGTCGAGGCGCTCGTGGCCCGGACGGGGTACTCGCGCTTCCCGGTGCTGGACCACGACGGGGAGCTGCACGGCTACCTGCACCTCAAGGACATCCTCTACGCCGACCCCCACGAGCACCCGGAGCGGTACCACCAGGCCGTGCCGGAGAAGCGGATCCGTCAGCTCGGCACCCTGGGGGACACGGAGGAGGTCGAGGACGCCCTCGCGTCGATGCGCCGCAGCGGTGCCCACCTCGCGCGGGTCGTGGACGCCGCCGGGACCGTCACCGGCATCGTCTTCCTCGAGGACGTCCTCGAGGAGCTCGTCGGCGAGGTCAGCGACGCCATGCAGCGCGCCCGGGTGTGACCCGGTCCGTGGTCCCGCGGTCGTTCACCGCGGGACCACGGACCAGGGGCGTCAGCGGCGGGCGAGGCGGCGGCCGCTGGGGGTGTCCAGCGGCACGTAGTCCATCCCGTAGTGGACGTAGATCTTCGGCTCGTCGTCGGGACCGAGCTCCTCGTCGGTGCCGAACGACGGGGCGGCCTTGACGTTCTCCTTGGAGAACGCGACCCGGATGTCGTGGCGACCGACGGCCGCACCGTCCAACGGGATCAGGACGGCCTTCTTGAAGCCCATCAGACCGGTCTCGACCGAGGCGAACAGCCACTCGTCGGTGGCCGCGTCGACGTAGACCGAGGCGAGGGTGCCGATCTTCGCGTCGCTGACGTCGAGGACGGGAGCGCCCTTCCACTGGTTCAGGTCCTGGACGAGGATGCTCATGGCCACACTGTGGCCGACGGCGATCACGACCGCTACCGGGGGGCGGGGCGAGCCTTCACAGGACTCACCCCGGGGCTTGCCAGGACCCACCGGAACCGGATGGGACGATGGGTCACGGCATGAGCGAACAGACCCCTGAGCGGACCACCCTGACCATCAACTGGGCGCAGATCGCCGGCGGCGCCCTCGCGGCCGTCACCTCGGCGTTCCTGCTGGCCGGGCTGAAGAGCCTCGGCTCCTACGGCACCCTCGTCGGCGCGGCGATGGGCAGCGTCATCGCCTCGACGGCCGCCGCGATCTACGGGCACTACCTCAACGTGAGCCGGGCCCGGCTCGCGGAGGCCGCCCGTCGCGCGCGGACGCGCCACCCCGGGCCGTCCCCGGTGCCCCCGGCCCAGGACGAGCACCCCGACAACCCGGCCCCGCCCGTACCCGGCGAGGACGACCCGACACCGCCGCCGGCGCCGGTTCCCCCGCCCCGCAAGCGGTTCCGGCCGGCCCACGCGGTGCTCCTCGGGGTCGTGGCGTTCGTGCTGAGCGTGGGCGGGATCTTCGTCTTCGAGCAGCTGAGCGGGCAGAGCGTCGCCGCGGAGCGCCAGGGGTCGACGGCCACGGTGAACTCCGGGATCGTGGGCAACGAGATCACCAGCACGCCCTCGACTCCCACCGAGACCCCCTCGCCGACCGAGACCGCGACGAGCACGGACACCGCGACCAGCACGGACACCGCGACGAGCACCGCGACGGCGACCGACAGCCCGACGAGCTCCGGGACGGCCACCGACGACCCGACCTCGAGGAGCACGGCGACGAGTTCCTCGTCACCGACCGGCAGCGGGTCGTCGTCCAGCAGTTCCTCGAGCAGTTCGTCCTCGGGCGAGGCGACCGCTCAGCAGGACGCCGCCGCCGTGGCGACACCGACCTCGGACAGTTCCGACGCCGCCCTCAGCCGGCCCGGCGGAACCCCCACGACCGACCCCACCGCCGGCTGAGCGGGCCCCCCGATCCGTGATCCCGCTGGGTCTCCCCGCGAGATCACGGGTGGGAGGGGTCAGCGGGAACGCGTGGACTCGTTGGGCCGCATCTCCTTCGGGACGAGCTCGAGCATCTCGTCCGGGAGCAGCGGCAGGTCGAGCAGGCTGAGCTTCACCCGGGACCGACGCCCGTGGCCCGCGGCGTCGAAGCGGATGACGTGCCCCGCGTCGCGTTCGGCGCGGACCTCGATGACCGACCCCGGCAGCAGCTCCCCGGAGGCGATCCCGTCGATCTCGACGACGGGCGGCCCGGAGGACTCCAGCAGTTCGATCCGGACGGTCTCCTCCACCCCGAGCACGATGGGCCGGGCGATGCCGGACATCGGCGCGACCGGCGTCACCAGCAGGGTGTCGGCGCCGGGGGAGACGACCGGACCGCCGGCGGCGTAGCTGTAGGCCGTCGAGCCCGTCGGGGTCGCGAGGACGATCGCGTCGCAGCGCAGGTAGCCGATGCGCTGACCGGCGACCGACAGCGCGGCCGTCACCGTCCCCCGCCCCGGGGTGCGGGCCAGGGCGATGTCGTTGAAGGCCACGGCCTGCTCGAGGGTGTCGCCCGTCCGCAGTTCGGTGCGCAGGCACAGGTGCGGTTCGACGGTGAAGTCCCCGGCGGCGATGCGTTCCAGCGCGCCGGGCAGTTCGCGGGGTTCGAGCTCGACCAGGAACCCCAGGTGACCGAGGTTCACCCCGAGCACCGGCACCCCGCGGGCGACGACGAGGCGCAGCGCGCCCAGCATCGTGCCGTCCCCACCGAGGCTGACGACGGCGTCGACGGTGGAGGCGAACTCGTCCTCGCCCACCCCGAGGACTCCCGCGGGCAGCCGGGTGACGTCGGTCCGCAGCCCGACGACCTCCTTGCCGTGCTCCGCGGCCCAGGCCACCACGAGGTCGGCCTCGGCGGAGGTGTCGCGCACGGGGTGGACGACGAGGCCGAGTCGTCCGACCGTTGCGGGCTGCATCCCCGACACGCTAAACGCCTGCGCCCCCGACACGTCCGGCAGGGCGTGCCTCGGGCGACCCGGCGACGTGGCCGCGGGTGGCGGCGTCCTGGCCGAGCCGGCTCGTCCGGGCCCGGGGGACGACCAGCGGGGTGCCCGTCTCGGGGTCGGGGATGACGACGCAGGGCAGGCCGAAGACGTCCTCGATGAGCTCGCTGGTGACGATCTCGTTCGGGTCGCCCTGGGCCACGACCCGGCCCTCCTTCAACGCCACGAGGTGGGTCGCGTAGCGGGTGGCGTGGTTGAGGTCGTGCAGGACGGCGACCATCGTGCGGTCCTGCTCCTCGTGCAGGCGCGCGCAGAGGTTCAGGACCTCGATCTGGTGGGCGATGTCGAGGTACGTCGTCGGCTCGTCGAGCAGCAGGATCGGGGTCTCCTGGGCCAGGGCCATCGCGATCCAGACCCGCTGGCGCTGCCCGCCGGACAGTTCGTCCACGCTGCGCTCGGCGAGGTCGGTGACCTGGGTGGAGGCCATCGCCGCGTCGACGGCGCGTTCGTCGTCCTTCGACCACTGCCGCAGCAACTTCTGGTGCGGGAAGCGGCCGCGGGCGACCAGGTCGGCGACGGTGATGCCGTCGGGGGCCGTCGCCGTCTGCGGCAGCAGCCCCAGCCGGCGGGCGACCTCCTTGCTGGGCAGCGAGTGGATCTGCTCGCCGTCGAGGAACACGGTGCCCTTCCGGGGCTTCAGCATCCGGGCCAGGGCCCGCAGCAGCGTGGACTTGCCGCAGGCGTTCGGGCCGATGATGACCGTGAAGGACCCGTCGGGGATCTCGATCCCCAGGTCCTCGGTGATGGTGCGATCGTCGTAGGCGAGGGTCAGGTTCTCGCCGCGCAGACGGTTCCGGGTCACGTCGTTCCGTTCTCTCGCAGTCGGGGCCATCAGCCGCGGCCCCGTCGCCACTGGGTGGCCAGCAGCCACGCCAGGTAGAGGCCACCGACGGCGCCGGTCACCACCCCCACGGGCAGCTGGGTCGGCGCGAAGAGGCGCTGCGCCACGAAGTCGCTGACCAGCACCATGAGCGCCCCGGTGAGCCCCGCGGCCACCAGTCCGGACCCGACGGCGCGGGTCAGTCGCCGGGCCACCTGCGGGGCGGCGAGGGCCACGAAGGCGATCGGGCCCGCGGCCATCGCGGCCAGCGCCGTCATGGCGGTGGCGACGACCAGGACGGTCGACCGGGTGCGGCCGACGTCCACCCCGAGGGCGCGCGACGCGTCGTCGCCGAGGTCCAGCATGGTCAGCGAACGGCTGCTCAGCAGCGCGATCGGGACCAGGACCGCCAGTCCGAGGCCCAACGGGGTCGCCTGCTCCCAGCCGCGGCCGTTGAGCGAACCCGTGATCCAGACCTGCGCCTGCTGGGCGTCCTCGACGCGGGAGCGGGTCAGCAGGTAGTCGTTGACGGCCTGCAGCACCGCGGTGACACCGATCCCGACGAGGATCAGCCGGTAGCCCTGGACCCCGCCGCGGCTGGAGAGGAGGTAGACGGCGACGGCCGTCACCCCGCCCCCGATCAGGGCGCCGAACGCGGTCTGGCTGCCGCCGCCCTGGAGGACCAGCAGGACGACGAGGGCCCCGGTCACGGCGCCGGAGGTGAAGCCGATGACGTCGGGGGAGCCGAGCGGGTTGCGCGTGACGAGCTGGAACACCGCACCGGCCATCCCGAGGGCGAGACCGACGAGCAGCCCCGTCACGACCCGCGGCAGCCGCAGACCCAGCACGATGAACCCGTCCGCCCGGCTGCCCTGGCCGAGGAGCGTGCGGACGACGTCCGGCACCGAGATCGGGTAGTCGCCGGTGGTGAGGCTGAGCGTCACCACGCCGGCGAGCGCCGCGAGCAGACCGAGGCAGACGAGCAGGCTGCGTCCCTCGATCCGCAGCGAGACCCCGCGCCCGGCCCGGACGGTGCGACCCTTCCGGGCCTGGTCGGCGGTCCGCAGCGGGGGCACGCTCGCCAGTCTCTCCGACGTCCCCGCGCTCACAGCTGGGCCAGCCGACGACGCCGGACGAGCGCGACGAGGACGGGCGCCCCGAGCACCGCGGTCACGATGCTGACCTCCAGCTCCCCGGGCCGGACCACGATCCGGCCCAGGACGTCGCCGAACAGCAGCAGCGCCGGCGCGACGACGCAGGAGAGGGGGAGGACCCAGCGCTGGTCCGGTCCGGTCAGGGCGCGCACGACGTGCGGCACGGCGAGACCGACGAAGGCGATGGGGCCCGCGGTGGCCGTGGCGGCCCCGCAGAGCAGGGTGACGGCGAGCGCCGTGAGCACCCGGGTCCGGGTGACGTTCGCGCCCAGCGCCCGGCCCGAGTCCTCGCCCAGCGCGAGGGCGTTCAGGGCCCGGGACTGGGTGAGGGCCAGCAGGATCCCGACCGCGAAGAACGGCAGCATCTGCCAGAAGGTCGTCATGTCGTGCCCGGCCAGCGAGCCGACCTGCCAGAACCGGAACCGGTCGAAGGTCGTGGTGTCGAGCAGCACCTGCGCGCTGGTGTAGGCGTACAGCGCGGCCGAGATGGCGGTGCCGGCCAGGGCGAGCCGGACGGGGGTCGCCCCGCCGCGGCCGGTGGCGCCGAGCAGGTAGACCGCGACCGAGACGACCGCAGCGCCGAGCATCGAGGCCCAGACCAGCTGCAGGCGCGAGGTCAGGCCGAACACGGCGAGCGCCGTGACCATGGCAGCGGCGGCGCCGGAGTTCACGCCCAGCAGGCCCGGGTCGGCGAGCGGGTTGCGCGTCAACGCCTGCATGAGTGCCCCGGACAGGCCCAGGGCGGCGCCGACGACGATGCCGATGAGCGTGCGGGGGATCCGTAGTTCCCGGACGACGAGGACGTCCTGGGAGCCACTGCTGCCGTCGGTGAGTGCGCGCAGGACCGTGCCCAGCGGGATCTCGCGCGACCCGATCGCGAGGCTCGCGAGCACGGCCAGGCCGAGCAGGGCGCAGGCGAGGAGCAGGGCGAGGGGGCGGTTCACCCGCCGCTTCGCCGGAGCCGGCCCGGTGCGCGCGGCGGCCGGCGGCGGCGCACTCGTGGAGGTGGACGAGGTGGACACGGAAGTGAGGTTAGCCTCTCCACCCTCCGGCCCGAAACGTGTGTCCCCGACCCCCACGACCCCGGATCGTGACGCTCCCTTCCTGTGATCGCGGGGGGCGCTGCCGATGGGAGGGGGCGACGGTCGGTAGGATGGTCGTCGGCGGACGCCAGTGCGTCCGCGGTCGAGTGTTCAGCACCGAGCCCCAGGGGCCGGAGCGCAGGTCCCTCGCACGGCCTCCGGGCCGGCGGGTGTGGTCGGGCACCACGGCCACTTCCCGTCGTGTCCGTCCTCCGAGAGGCTCCTTGTGAACTCGTCCGCGTCCCGCGGCCCCCGCACGTCCAGCTCCACCCCCCGCACCGAGGGTTCGGTGCCGCCGCCGCGCCGGCGTCGTCGCGCCAGCGGTTCGGGCACCGCGACCGACCAGGCCGCGCAGCAGTCCCGCAGCCGCCAGAACCCGAACCAGAGCCCGAACCAGAGCGCGAACCAGGCCCCGCGCCAGGCGTCCGCCGAGCGCGTCCCGGCCCAGCGCCCCGTCCAGGCCTCGAGCGGCGCCGAAGGCTTCTCCGACACGGCCGTGGAGATCGTCGAGGACGGGCGCAGCTTCGCCGACCTCTTCGTCCCCCAGCCCCTCGTCGACGTCCTCGCGAGCACCGGCGTGATCAGCCCGTTCCCGATCCAGACCGCGACGCTGCCCGACTCGATGGCCGGTCGCGACGTCCTCGGTCGCGGTCGCACCGGCAGCGGCAAGACCATCGCGTTCGCGCTGCCGCTGGTGACCCGTCTCGCCGCCTCGACCCGCCCGCGCCGCAGCAAGCGCCCGCGCGCGCTCGTCCTGGTCCCGACCCGCGAGCTCGCCAACCAGGTGTCGGCGACCGTGACGCCGCTGGCCCACGCCCTCGGCCTCAGCACCACCGTCGTCTTCGGTGGCGTCGGACAGAACCCGCAGGTCAACGCGCTGCGCGACGGTGTCGACGTCCTCATCGCCTGCCCCGGCCGGCTCGAGGACCTCATCCGCCAGGGGCACTGCCAGCTCGACGCCGTCGAGGTCACCGTCCTGGACGAGGCCGACCACATGGCCGACCTGGGCTTCCTGCCCGGCGTGAAGCGCCTGCTGGACGCGACCCCCGTGGTCGGTCAGCGTCTGCTGTTCTCGGCGACGCTGGACAACGGCATCGACGTCCTGGTCAAGCGCTACCTCTCCGAGCCCGTCGTGCACTCCGTCGACCCGGCCGTCGCGCCGGTCTCGACCATGGAGCACCACGTCCTCGAGGTCGCCGCCGACGGGAAGAACTCCCTGGTGCGCGAACTGGCGGCGGGGGAGGGCCGCACGGTCCTCTTCACGCGGACGAAGCACGCGGCCAAGAAGCTCGCGAAGCAGCTGACCGCGAGCGGGATCCCCGCCGTGGACCTGCACGGGAACCTCAGCCAGAACGCCCGCGAGCGCAACCTCGGTGCGTTCTCCGACGGCTCGGTGAAGGTCCTCTGCGCCACCGACATCGCCGCCCGCGGCATCCACGTGGACGACGTCAGCATCGTCGTGCACGTCGACCCGCCGACCGAGCACAAGGCGTACCTGCACCGCTCCGGGCGCACCGCCCGCGCCGGTGCCGGTGGTCTCGTCGTGACCGTCGCGACGCCCGACCAGCGGGGTGACGTCCGGACCCTGGCCCGCCAGGCCGGCATCTCGCCGCAGTGGACGAACGTCTCCGCGCAGCACGAGCTCGTCGGCCGTCTCGTCGGCCCGGCCGCGGCGCACGTCGACCCGGCGGACTCGCCGGTGCCGACCGCCCCGGCCCAGCCGCAGCCCCAGCGTCGGGCCAAGACCCCGACGCGCCAGCCCGTGGCCCGTCGGGGCGCGGCACCCGCCGCGGAGGCGACCGGGGCTCCCCGCCGTCGCCGTCGTGGTGGTCACGGTCGCGGGCCCGCCACGGGCGGTCCGGCGAACTGAGGCTTCCCGCCCTAGATTGCTGAGGTGGGCGGGGCGGGTGGGGTGGGCAGGCCGGGGTCGCCCAGCTGGTGGGGCTACAGCCACCCCCACAGCCGCGCCGCGGCCCACCTGTTCTTCTGGCTCCTCGTCGCGGGTGTCCTCGGAGCCCTCTGGTGGTGGTTCAAGGGCCGGCACGCGCCGGTCCGGCCGGCGGCGATCCGCATCCTGCAGGGGGTCGTCGCCGGACTGGCCGTCACCTCGATCCTGCTCGGCACGGCCTGGCGCAGCGTCACCGACCTCGGTGCCGCTCCCGTCTGCGCCGCGCCGCCGGGGGAGGAGTGGGGCTCCACCGCCGACGTTCCCGACCTCACGCCGTCGCTGTTCGCGCAGAAGGTCGCGACCTGGCCCGAGACGGGTCTGGCCATGCTCTACGCCGACGCCCGCGGTCTCACCGTGTGCCGCTACGCGGCCGCCGACTACTACGTCGGGGTCGTCTCGAAGGCGGTGGCCGGCAAGCGCACGGTGAACTTCGGGGACATGGTGATCTCCCCGCGCTTCCCCACGGTCCCCTCCGACGCGGCGAACCTCGCCGAGCACGAGTCGCACCACCGACCGCAGTGGGCGGTCGCCACGTTGCTCGCCGGCCCGGCCGCCTTCCCGGTCGCCTACGGCGTCGACGACTTCTTCTTCCCCGGGGCCCGCAACCACTTCGAGCGCCTCGCCGGTCTCCAGCTCGGGGGCTACGTCGACGTCGGCCACGGACCCGTCCTGGGGGACCGTCAGGTCGTCGCGCTCGTCGTCGTCGGGCTCGGTCTGGGGGCGGTGCCGCTCCGGCGGGTGCGGTCACGGCAGGCAGGATGAGCGGGTGCCGCCCCTCGTCCCGTCGATCCCCCACCACCTGCTCTCGGCCCTGCCCGTCGCGGCGGTCCTGCCCGAACTGATCGACGCGCTGCGCTCCCGGGGGACCGCCGTCCTGCAGGCCCCGCCCGGCACGGGCAAGACGACGCTGGTGCCCCTCGCGCTGGCCGACGCACGCACCGGGAAGGTCGTCGTCGCCGAACCCCGCCGGGTCGCCGCCCGAGCGGCCGCGGCCCGGATGGCCTCGCTGCTCGGCGAGCCGGTCGGGGCCACCGTGGGCTACGCCGTCCGCGGTGAGCGCAAGGTCTCCGCGGACACCCGCGTCGAGGTCGTCACCACGGGACTGCTGCTGCGGCGCATGCTGCACGACCCCGAACTGCCCGGTGTCGCCACCGTCCTGCTCGACGAGGTCCACGAACGGCAGCTCGACGCCGACCTGGCGCTCGGGTTCGCCCTGCAGGCCCGGGACCTGCTCCGCGAGGACCTCTGGCTGCTGGCCGCCTCGGCCACCCTCGACGTGCCGCGCCTGGCCGCGCTGCTGGACGGCCCCGTCGTGACCGCGACCGCACCCGTCCACCCGCTCGAGGTGTCCTGGTGCCCGCCGCCGCGGCCGGTGCGACCGCCCGAGGGCCTCCGCGTCGACCCGGCACTGCTGGACCACGTCGGCAGGCTCGTGGGGCGGGCCCTGGAACGCGACGGTGACGTGCTGGTCTTCCTGCCGGGGGCCGGGGAGATCCGTGCGGTGACCAACCGCTTGCAGCGCAGCGCCTCCCTCGCCGACGTCGACCTCGCCGAGCTCAGCGGCGGCCGGTCCGGGGCCGAGCAGGACGCCGCGCTCCGGCCCGGTCCCCGGCGTCGGGTCGTGCTCTCGACCGCCGTCGCCGAGTCGTCGCTGACCGTCCCGGGGGTCCGGACCGTCGTCGACGCGGGGCTCGCCCGCGTCCCGCGCATCGACCACGCCCGGGGCTTCGGCGGTCTCGACACGGTCCGGGTCTCGCGCGCCTCGGCCGACCAGCGGGCCGGTCGCGCGGCCCGCGAGGCCCCCGGCACGGTGCTGCGCGCCTGGTCCGCCGCCGACCACGGACTGCTGCTCGCCCACACCCCGCCGGAGATCGCGACCGCTGACCTGACCGGGTTCGCGCTGCTCACGGCGGGCTGGGGCGACACCGACGGGCTGCCCCTGCTCGACCCGCCGCCCGCCGGCCCGCTCGCGGCGGCCCGGGAGGCGCTGGAACGGCTGGGGGCGCTCGCGGGCGGACGGATCACCCCCTCGGGCCGGGCGATGGCCGAGGTCGGGCTGCACCCGCGCCTGGCCCGGGCCCTGCTCGACGGGGCCGGGTGGGTCGGGCCCCGGACGGCGGCCGAGGTCGTCGCGCTGCTCTCGGAGGACTCGCTGCTGCGCGGCGGTGACGACCTCGTCGCGTCGTGGCGGGCGGCGGAGGGGGACCCGGTGTGGCGGCGGGAGGTGTCCCGGCTGCGCTCCTCGGTGCCCTCGACGCACACGACGCCCCCGGGGTCCGGGCGCGGCGGTTCCACCGGCCTGCCCCGCGACCTCGCTGCGGCGGTCGTCGTCGCCCTCGCCCACCCGGAACGCGTTGCCCGGCAACGCACCCCGGACGGTGTCGCGTACGCGACGACGGGCGGAACGGGGGTCGAGGTCGCCCCGGGCAGCGGGCTGCGCGCCGCCCCGTGGCTCGCGGTCGCCGTCGCCGACCGCGCCCCCGGGCGGGCCGCCGCCCGCGTCCGCTCGGCGGCGCCGCTGACCGAGGACCTCGCCCGTTCCGTCGTGGGGGTCGAGGTCCGTGACGAGGTCGTCTGGCGCGACGGGGACGTCGTGGCCCGCCGGGTCGAGGGGGTCGGGGCGGTGGAACTGGCCGCCCGGCCGCTGCCGCACCCGCCGGCCGAGCTCGTGGCCGCGGCCGTCGCCGACGGGATCCGCCGGGAGGGGCTGCGTCTGCTGTCCTTCGGGGCGGGGGCGGCGTCGTTGCGCTCCCGGGTGGCGTGCTGCCGCGCCGCGCAGGGCGGTCCCTGGCCCGAGCTCGGGGACGAGCACCTGCTCGCCACCCTCGACCAGTGGCTCGGTGCCCAGCTGGCGGATGTCCGCTCGCGGCGCGACCTCGCCCGGATCGACGTCGTCGCGGCCCTGCGGGCGCAGCTGCCCTGGCCGCAGGCCGCCCGCCTCGACGAGCTCGCCCCGGTGGACCTGCCCGTGCCGAGCGGGCGGTCGGTGCGACTCGACTACACCGACCCGGCCGCCCCGGTGCTCGCCCTGAAGCTGCAGGAGGCCTTCGGGTGGAGGGCCACGCCACGCCTGGTCGAGGGCCGGGTGCCCGTGGTGCTGCACCTGCTCTCACCCGCCGGTCGGCCGCTGGCCGTCACCGCCGACCTGGAGTCGTTCTGGCGCAACGTCTACCCGTCGGTCCGGGCCGAGAACCGGGCCCGCTACGCCAAGCACCCCTGGCCGGAGGACCCGCTCACCGCCGTCGCGACGGCGCGGACGAAACCCCGCTCAGGCTGACGCGGAGCGCCGCGCGACCTCGGGGACCGGTCCCTCCGAGGACCACGGGAAGTCGATCCACCGGTCGGTCTCGCGCCAGGAGTACTCCGGCGCCAGCCGGGTGGTGGGCTTGCGGTAGACGACGACGGAACGGGCCCTGATCCCGGCGTCGGCGCACATCCCCACCACGACGGCGAGGGTCCGGCCGGTGTCGGCGACGTCGTCGACGACGAGGACCTCGCGGCCGGCCAGTTCGGCCAGGTCCACGGAGGGCGCCAGCACGACCGGTTCGGGCAGGCGGGAGTCGACGCCGGTGTAGAACTCGACGTTGATGGTCGCGGTCTCCTTGACCTCCAGCGCGTAGGCCAGCCCGGCGGCCAGCGGCAGCCCGCCGCGGGCGATCCCGAGGATCACCTCGGGGCGGTAGTCCGTGTCGGCGGCGATCGTGGAGGCGAGTTCCCGCACGGCCTCCCCGAAGGTCGACCAGGTGAGCACTTCGCGGGCGGAGGCGTCGGACGTCACCCGGGGAGGCTAGTCGACCCCCTCGCCCCGCCCGGGCTCCGCTGCCCGGGCCGATGGCGAGCGCAGAACCGGCCCCGGCGCATACGATCACTGACTGTGACGACTCGAGACCGGGTGGGTGGCGGGTGAGCCCCGCGCTGTCGACGGTCGACGTCGTCGTCATCGGTGCCGGGCAGGGCGGGCTCTCGGCCGCCTTCTTCCTCGACCGGGCCGGGCTCGACCCGGGTCGCGGCTACGTCGTCCTCGACGCCGACGACGAACCGGGGGGCGCCTGGCGCCACCGCTGGTCCGGCCTCACCATGGACCGCGTCAACGGCGTCCACGACCTGCCGGGTTTCCCGCTGGGGGCCGTCGACCCGACCGCACCGGCCCGCGAGGTCGTCCCCGCCTACTTCGCCGAGTACGAGCTCCGGCTCGGGCAGCCGGTCCGTCGACCCGTCGTCGTGCAGGAGGTGCGACCGGCCGGGGCCCGCCTCGTCGTCGACTCCACGGCGGGCAGCTTCGCCGCCCGCGCGGTGATCAACGCCACCGGCACCTGGACGAGACCGTTCTGGCCCACCGCTCCCGGGCGCGAGACCTTCCGCGGCCGGCAGCTGCACACTGCCGACTACCCAGGCCCGCGGGACTTCCTGGGGCAGCACGTCGTCGTCGTCGGCGGCGGGATCTCCGCCGTCCAGCACCTCGAGGACCTCTCCGGTCTGGGCATCGCCACGACCTGGGTCACCCGGCGCGAACCGGACTTCCGCGACGACTTCGACGTCGAGGCCCGTCGAGCGGCCGTGGAGGTCGTGGCCCAGCGGGTGGCGGCGGGGGAGCCGCCCGGTTCGGTCGTCTCGGCGACCGGGTTGCTGCTCACCCCGGAGGTCGCGGCGCTGCGCGACCGCGGCGTCCTCAAGCGCCACCCCATGTTCGCCCGCGTCGTCCCCGACGGGGTCCGCTGGGCCGACGGCTCCGAGCAGGCCGCCGACGTCATCCTGTGGGCCACCGGGTTCCGGCCCGCGGTCGACCACCTGCGCCCCCTGAAGCTGCGGGAACCGGGCGGCGGGATCCTCGTCGACGGCACGCGCGCGGTCCGTGAACCGCGGCTGCACCTCGTCGGCTACGGACCCTCGGCCAGCACGATCGGCGCGAGCCGGGCGGCCCGCGAGGCCGTGCGCGAGGTCCTCGCCGGCCGGTGAGGTCCTGCGGCTCCCGACCGCGGGGTACGTTCCGGCCATGACCTCGCCCTTCGACACCCCCCTCACCTCGCTCACCGGTGGCGCGCTCGACCCCGCGCAGTTCGCCGGCAAGGCCGTGCTCGTCGTGAACGTCGCCTCCCGCTGTGGTTTCACCCCGCAGTACGAGGGGCTGGAGAACCTCCAGAAGGAGTACGGCGACCGCGGGTTCACCGTGCTCGGGGTGCCCTGCAACCAGTTCAAGGGCCAGGAGCCCGGGTCGGAGGAGGAGATCGCGGAGTACTGCTCCGCGACCTGGGGCACGACCTTCCCGATGACCGGGAAGGTCGAGGTCAACGGCCCGGGCCGCGACGCGCTGTACACCGCGCTGGTCGACACCGCGGACGCCGAGGGTGCGGCCGGCGACGTGGCCTGGAACTTCGAGAAGTTCCTCGTCTCGCCCGCGGGTGAGGTCGTCGGTCGGTTCCGCTCGCGGACCACGCCCGAGGACGCTGCGCTGCGCTCCGCCGTCGAGGCCCAGCTCCCCGCCTGACCCCCCTCCCTCACCGTCCCCGCACCGGCTGAGCCAGCGGGAACGGGACGGTGAGCACACCGCGTCCGACCTGGACGTGGTACCGGGTCCGACCGAGCTTCACGATGCGGCCGGTGGCTCCGGCGAACCGCCCGACGCCCCCGACCCGCACCACCGAACCCACCGGCAGGTGCTGCGGCGCAACGACTCCGGAGGGACCGGCCTGCAGGCGGGCCCACTCCTGCCGGTAGCCGGGCGTCATCTCCGTCAGCGGGACCTCGCGGCCGCGGTGGCTCCAGCGCAGCACGTTGGCCGGGTCGAAACCCCCCGCGCACCTCCCGCACGCCACCACCCGGCTCGGCCGCTGGTGACGGGTCACGACGTGCCCCGCGCGGCAGGTCCCCGACCAGGGACCGTCGGGCCGGGGCGCGGAGGACAGCCGCCGGGCCGAGCAGCCGATGCGTCGGGCCGTCGCCCGCCACACCGCGTCGTGACCGTGGTGCGGACCCACCAAGGCGTGCGCGATCTCGTGCAGGATCGTGTCCCGGACCTCCTCGGGCGAGTGCAGCGCGGTCAGCGGTGCGCTCAGCCCGATCTCGCGCCGGTCCGCCCGGCACACCCCCGCCCGCGTCTTCGCGCGGTCCAGCACGACGCTCCAGCCGGTCAGTCCGTGCTCGGCGAGCAGCCTCCGCGCCACCACCACCGCGTCCTCCACGTCCACCCGCGCATCCTCTCCCTCGACCCGGGGAGGCATCCGAGCACGGAGCTCCGACACGACCGGCTCGGCGGACCAGAACGAAGACCGGAACGACGAAGAGGACCCCGCACGTCAGTGCGAGGTCCTCTGCTGCTGTGCCCCCGGCAGGACTCGAACCTGCGCACACGCCTCCGGAGGGCGATGCTCTATCCGCTGAGCTACGGGGGCCCGCGGTGCCCTGCGAACACTACCAGCGCCTCCGGGCCCGCTCCGACCACGCCCCGGACCCCCTGCGCCGAACGGGGCGGACCGTGGGGACCTCACGCGCCGGTAGGCTTGACCCCCGTGACTCCCGCCGAGCTCTCAGCTGCCCTGAGGGACGCCCTGACCGCGGCCGTGACCGCCGGAGAGCTGTCCCTCGACCCCGCCGACGTGCCGGCCGAGGTCCGCGTGGAGCGTCCGAAGAACCGCGATCACGGTGACTGGGCGACCAGCGTCGCCCTGCAGCTGGCCAAGAAGGCCGGCGTGCCCCCGCGCGACGTCGCCACGCTGGTCCAGCAGCGACTGCTCACCGTCGAGGGCGTCAAGGCCGTCGACATCGCCGGCCCGGGCTTCCTCAACATCACCCTCGACGCCGCGGCCGCCGGCGAACTGGCCCGCGGCGTCGTGACCGCCGGTGCGGCCTTCGGTCGGGCCGCCACCCCGAGCGGGGAGCGGATCAACCTCGAGTTCGTCTCCGCGAACCCGACGGGCCCCATCCACCTCGGCGGGACCCGCTGGGCCGCCGTCGGCGACTCCCTGGCCCGCGTCCTCGAGGCCGGCGGTGCGACCGTCACCCGCGAGTACTACTTCAACGACCACGGCGCCCAGATCGACCGGTTCGCCCGCTCGCTGCTGGCCCGCGCCAACGGCGAACCCGCCCCCGAGGACGGCTACGGCGGCGGCTACGTCTCCGACATCGCCGCCGCGGTGGTGGCGAAGGTGCCGGGGACGATGGACCTCCCGCGCGAGGAGCAGCAGGAGACCTTCCGCCGCGAGGGCGTGGAGCTGATGTTCGCCGAGATCCGGGCGAGCCTCGCCGAGTTCGGCGTCGAGTTCGACGTGTACTTCCACGAGGACTCCCTGCACGCCTCCGGGGCCGTCGACCGCGCCGTGCAGAAGCTGCGCGACCTCGGCCGCATCTACGAGTCCGACGGTGCGACCTGGTTGCGCACCAGCGACTTCGGCGACGACAAGGACCGCGTCGTCCTCAAGAGCGACGGCAACCCGGCCTACATCTCCGGGGACCTCGCCTACTACCTCGACAAGCGCGAGCGCGGCTTCGACCGCTGCGTGATCATGCTCGGAGCCGACCACCACGGCTACGTCAACCGGATGATGGCGATGTGCGCCGCGTTCGGGGACACCCCGGGCGTCAACCTCGAGATCCTCATCGGCCAGATGGTGAACCTCGTCAAGGACGGCGTCCCGCTGCGGATGAGCAAGCGGGCGGGGACCGTGGTGACGATGGAGGACCTCGTGGAGGTCGTCGGCGTCGACGCCGCGCGCTACTCGCTGGTGCGTTCCAGCGTGGACTCCAGCATCGACATCGACCTCGACGTCCTGACGAAGCGCAGCAACGACAACCCGGTCTTCTACGTCCAGTACGCCCACGCCCGCACGGCCAACGTCGCGCTCAACGCGGCCACCGCCGGGGTGCGCCGCGAGGACGCCTTCGAGCCCGCGCTGCTGACCGACGAGACCGAGTCGCTGCTGCTGGCCGCCCTCGCGGAGTTCCCCGCCGTGGTGGCCCGGGCGGGGGAGCTGCGTGAACCGCACCGCGTGGCGCGCTACCTCGAGGAGCTCGCCGGGCGGTTCCACAAGTTCTACGACGCGTGCCGGGTGACCCCGCGCGCCGACGAAGAGGTCACCGACGTCCACCGGACGCGGTTGTGGCTCAACGACGCCACCCGGCAGGTGCTGGCCAACGGCCTGACCCTGCTCGGTGTCTCGGCGCCGGACCGCATGTGATGGAGAGGATCTGAGTGGCGAACATCGCCGTCGTCCCGGCCTGGCTCACGCCGCCCGCGGACGTCAACGAACTGCTCCCGCAGCTGTGGGCGCGCACCGTCGGCCGCGACGAGGCGGGGGCCCTGCACGTGGGGGGCACCGCGGTCGGTGACCTCGCCCGGACCTACGGGACGCCGCTCTACGTGGTCGACGAACTCGACTTCCGCTCCCGGGCGGTCGCCTTCCGCGACGCCTTCGCCGACGCCTTCGCCGACCTCTGCGGCGGTGCCGACGTCTACTACGCGTCGAAGGCGTTCATCGCGACGGGCATCGCCCGCTGGATCGCCGAGGACGGGCTGCACCTCGACGCCGCCTCCGCCGGAGAGCTGGACCTCGGCCTCCGGGGCGGGATCCTGCCCGGGCGGATCGCGTTGCACGGCAACAACAAGTCGCGCGCCGAGATCTCCGCCGCGCTCGAGGCCGGCGTGGGGCGCATCGTCCTGGACTCCCTCGCGGAGATCGACCTCGTGGCCGACCTGGCCCGCGAGCGCGGTGTCGTCGCGCCCGTCATGCTGCGCATCACGGTCGGGGTGGAGGCGCACACGCACTCGTACATCGCGACCGCCCACGAGGACCAGAAGTTCGGGTTGTCGCTGGCCTCGGGCCGGGCCGAGGCCGCCGTCGCGAAGATCCTGGCCCGTCCGGAGCTGCACCTGCTGGGTCTGCACAGCCACATCGGCTCGCAGATCTTCGACATGGGCGGGTTCGAGGTCTCGGCCCGTCGACTGCTCGAACTGCACCAGAAGGTCGAACGCGACCACGGGGTGGAGCTGCCCGAGATCGACCTCGGTGGCGGCTACGGGGTGGCCTACACCTCCGAGGACAAACCGCTGCAGCCGGTGGAGATCGCCGGCCGCCTCGCCGAGATCGTCGCCCGCGAGTGCCTCGTGCAGGGCATCGCCGTCCCCCGCGTGTCGGTCGAACCCGGTCGCGCGATCGCGGCGCCGAGCACGTTCACCCTCTACGAGGTCGGCACGACCAAGGAGGTCGAGCTCGAGGGCGGCACCCGTCGCCGCTACGTCTCCGTCGACGGCGGCATGAGCGACAACATCCGCACCGCGCTCTACGACGCGGACTACTCCGCGACCGTCGCCTCACGCGCCTCCACCGCCACGGGCGTGCTCTCGCGCGTCGTCGGGAAGCACTGCGAGAGCGGCGACGTCGTCGTGCGGGACGAGTTCCTCCCCGAGGACACCACGGCGGGCGACCTGCTCGCGGTCCCCGGCACCGGGGCCTACTGCCGGAGCATGGCGAGCAACTACAACCAGGTGCCCCGCCCGGCCGTGGTGGCCGTGCGCGACGGGGCCGCGAAGGTCCTGGTGCGCCGCGAGACGCCCGAGGACCTGCTCGCGCTCGATGCCGGGTGAGCGGCGGTCGCCCGGACCGCCCGGTCCGGCACAGGTGAGAGGGTGGGGCCGGAACGTGCTGGACGAACTGAGGGGACTGCTGCGGTGGAGCCGGTGAAGGTCGCGCTGCTCGGGTGCGGTGTCGTGGGCACCGAGGTCGCGCGACTGCTGAGCACGCAGTCCGCCGAACTCGCGTCGCGCGTCGGTGCACCGCTGGAGCTCGTGGGGATCGCGGTGCGCCGCCTCGGCCGCGACCGCGGTCTCCCGATCGACCCCTCGTCGTTCACGACCGACGCGGAGGAGCTCGTCACCCGTGCCGACGTCGTCATCGAGGTCATCGGCGGGATCGAACCCGCCCGCGGGCTCATCCTGCGCGCGATGGAGCACGGCGCGTCGGTCGTCACGGCCAACAAGGCGCTGCTCGCCGCCGACGGCCCCACGCTGTACGAGGCGGCGGCCAAGAACGGCGTCGACCTCTACTACGAGGCCTCCGTCGCCGGGGCGATCCCGCTGCTGCGCCCGATGAAGGAGTCGCTCGCCGGTGACCGCGTCACCCGCGTGCTCGGCATCGTCAACGGGACGACGAACTACGTCCTGGACCAGATGGACACCACCGGCATGGGCTTCGCGGAGGCCGTCGAGCAGGCGCAGGCCCTGGGTTACGCCGAGGCCGACCCGACCGCCGACGTCGAGGGCTTCGACGCCGCCGCCAAGGCCGCCATCCTGGCCTCGCTGGCCTTCCACACCCGCGTCAGCCTCGACGACGTCCACCGCGAGGGGATCACCGAGGTCAGCGCCGCCGACGTGCGGGCCGCCCAGCTCCAGGGCTGCGTCGTGAAGCTGCTGGCCATCTGCGAACGCGGCGTCGACGCCGAGGGCAACGAGGCCGTCTCGGTGCGCGTGCACCCGGCGATGCTGCCGCGCGGGCACCAGCTCGCCGGCGTGCGCGGCGCGTTCAACGCCGTCTACGTCGAGGCCGAGTCCGCCGGTCAGCTGATGTTCTACGGCCCCGGCGCGGGGGGTCAGCCCACCGCCAGCGCGGTCATGGGCGACGTCGTCGCCGTGGCGCGGCACAAGGTCGTCGGGGGTCGCGGGCCGGGGGAGTCGGCCTACGCCCAGCTCCCCGTGCAGCCGATGTCCGAGACCGTGACGCGCTACCACGTGCGCCTCGACGTGGCCGACAAGCCGGGCGTCCTGGCCCAGGTGGCCGGCGTCTTCGCCAAGCACGACGTCTCCATCGAGGCCGTGCAGCAGCGCCAGGTGCCCACCGAGGACGGCGGTCGTGCCGTCCTGGTCGTGGTGACGCACAGCGCACCCGACGCCGCCCTGTCGACGACCGTCGACGAGCTCGAGCAGCTGGACATCGTGGACTCCGTGGCCGGCGTGCTGCGGGTCGAAGGAGGGGACGCCTGATGGCGCACGTGTGGCGGGGTCTCATCGAGGAGTACCGGGACCGGTTGCCGGTGACCGACTCGACCCCGGTGGTCACCCTCGGCGAGGGCGGCACACCGCTCGTGCCGGCGTTGGTGTTGTCGGAGAAGGCCAAGGGCCGGGTCTACCTCAAGGTCGAGGGCTGCAACCCGACGGGTTCCTTCAAGGACCGCGGCATGACGATGGCCATGACCCGGGCCAAGGAGCTCGGGGCCGAGGTCGTCGTCTGCGCCTCCACCGGCAACACCTCCGCCTCGGCGGCGGCCTACGCCGTCGCCGCGGGCATCCGCTGCGCCGTGCTCGTGCCGGACGGCAAGATCGCCCTGGGCAAGCTCTCGCAGGCCGTGGCCCACGGAGCGACGCTGCTGCAGGTGGACGGCAACTTCGACGAGTGCCTGACCCAGGCCCGCAAGCTCGCCGAGGCCTACCCCGTCGAGCTGGTGAACTCGGTCAACCCGTACCGCATCGAGGGGCAGAAGACCGGCGCCTTCGAGGTCGTCGACGTCCTGGGTGACGCCCCGGACATCCACGTGCTGCCTGTCGGCAACGCCGGCAACATCACGGCGTACTGGAAGGGCTACACCGAGTACGCCGCCGACGGCATCGCGACGAAGACCCCGAAGATGTGGGGCTTTCAGGCCGCCGGCGCCGCGCCGATCGTCAACGGTCACCCCGTCGACGAGCCCGAGACGATCGCGACCGCCATCCGCATCGGTCACCCCGCGTCCTGGACGGGGGCGACCACCGCCCGCGACAGCTCCGGCGGGCGCATCGGCGCCGTCACCGACGACCAGATCCTCGCCGCGCACCGCTGGCTCTCGGCCCGCGAAGGTGTGTTCGTCGAGCCGGCGTCCGCCGCCGGTGTCGCCGGCCTGCTCGCCGCGATCGAGGCCGGCGAGGTCGAACCGGACCAGACCATCGTGATCACCGTCACCGGGCACGGTCTGAAGGACCCCCAGTGGGCCCTCGAGCTCGCCGGCGAGGGTGCCGACGGCAAGCGGCACGCCGTGCAGCCGGTCCGGGTGCAGCCGGACGCCGTCACCATCGCCCGGGCCATGGGCCTGGACGTCTGAGCGCGCGGGTGTCGACCTCCCCACGGACGTCCGTCCCCACCCGGACGCGTGCGCTCACCCCGTTGCCCGTGGGGACGGCCGTCCTCGTCGAGGTCCCGGCCACCAGCGCGAACCTGGGCCCCGGCTTCGACGCGTTCGGCCTGGCCCTGGACCTGTGCGACGAGGTGCGCGCCGAGGTGGGGTCCCCAGGGGTCCGGGTGCGCGTCGAGGGCCAGGGCGCCGAGGCCCTGCCCACCGACGGCCGGCACCTGGTGGCGCGGGTCCTGCTCGAGGAGCTGGCCGCCGCCGGCTTCTCCGCTCCCGGGCTGGACCTGCTCTGCCGCAACGTGATCCCACACGGCCGGGGTCTGGGCTCGTCGGCCTCGGCGATCGTCGCCGGCCTCGCCGCGGCCCGCGCCCTGCTGCGCGCCGCCGGGGTCGTGCAGGAGAGCGACGTCCAGACCCGGCAGCGGTTGCTGACCGAGTCGACGCGCCGCGAGGGACACCCCGACAACGCCGCTCCCGCCGTGCACGGCGGGTTCACCATCGCCTGGACGCGGGGTGAGGACCCGACGCACCCGGACGCCGTCTCCTCGGTCCGCCTGCCCGTGCACCCCGACGTGCGGGCCGTGGTCTGCGTGCCCGCCGAGGAGCTCGCGACGTCGCGTGCCCGGGCGCTGCTGCCCGCGACGGTGCCGCACGCCGACGCCGCGCTGACCGCGGGTCGTGCGGGCCTGCTGGTGCACGCCCTGACCTCGGACCCGTCGATGCTCTTCGACGCGACCGAGGAACGCCTGCACCAGGCGCAGCGCGCACCCGCGATGCCGCGCACCGCTGAGCTCCTCGCCGCCCTGCGCGTCGAGGGACTGGCGGGGGTCGTCTCCGGGGCCGGACCCAGCGCGTTGACGTTGACGACGGCCGACCGGGTGGCCGACGTCGAGCGCATCGCGGCGTCGCGGGGAGGCTGGGACGTGCACGACCGCCCCGTGCACCAGCGCGGCGTGCAGTGGCGCGTGGATTGAGACGCACTGCAGGACAACGGGTGCAGACGTCGGCTCGGTTCGTGCGCACGACCCGCCGCCGCGTCCGAACGGGGGACGTGGAACGTCCGGCGGCCCCACGGTGTTAGAGTCGTGGACAGCACTCACGGGCAGGGCACTGGAGTCGTACCCACTTCGCACCTCGTTGTCGGGTCGTCTGCAGTTTCATCTCCTCCCTGCTCTCGAGCGCGTCTCCACGTCTGATGTGCGCCCCTCCGCGCGACCGTGGATTCCCATTCCTGCCCGATCGGGCAGTCATCGCGACACCCCGGACCCGGTTCGGCCGGCTCTGCAGGTCAGTCGCTCCGACGAGGGGGAAGGACCTTCGTGACCGACACCACAGACATCGCTGCCACCGACGGCGCGACCGCCGACGCGCCTGCGCGCCGTACCGGCAGCCTCTCCGCCCTGCGACTGCCGCAGTTGCAGTCGCTCGCCGCGGAACTCGGCATCTCGGGCACCGCCCGGATGCGCAAGGTGGACCTGCTCGCGGCCATCCGCGAGCACCAGTCCGTCGTGCCGCAGCGCGGGGGCCGTCCGGCCGCCGCCGCCGAGACGAGCACCCAGACCACCACCCAGACCGCTGAGGCCGGCGCGTCGCAGGCCCCGGTCGCCGCTGCGGCACCCGAGGTCCCCGCCGCTGCTGCGGTCGAGGCCCCCGTGGCGGAGGAAGCTCCCGCCACCCGCCCGCCCCGGACCCGGTCCCGTCGTGCGAGCTCGTCCGCCGGCGCTCCGCCGGTCGCCGAGCCCGCTGCTCCCGTGGCGTCCGAGACGCCCGCGCAGCCGGCCGTCGAGGTGCCCGCCACGCGCAACGAGCCGACGCTGGACGACTTCGTCGGGTCTCGCGGCGAGAGCCGCCCGGAGCGCCAGGAGCGCACCGAGTCCCAGGACGGCACCCCGCGCCTGTCCCGCCGTGAGCGGGCCCGTCGTGACCGGGTGCGCGAGCCCGACCAGCAGGTCGAGCTGCCGAACATGCCCCGCCGCGGCGAGAACAGCGCCCCCGAGGCCGAGCAGCGCCCCGAGCGCGCCCGGTCCGAGGCCCGCACGGAACCGCGCGTGGACCGCGAGCCGCGCGTGGACCGCGAAGCCCGCGAACCGCGGGTGGACCGCGAGCCGCGCGTGGAGCGTTCCGAGCGCACCGACCGTCCGGAGCGCCAAGAGCGCACCGACCGTCCCGAGCGCACCGAGAACCGCCCCGAACCCCAGGCGGCGTCGACCAACGGCCCCAGCGCGGGCTACGACGACGACGAGGCCGGTGGCCGTCGTGGCCGTCGCAACCGCTACCGCGACCGCAAGGGTCGCCGGGGCGGCCGTGAGGGCGCGCCCGGCGCTCCCGAGATCGACGAGCAGGTCAACGAGGACGACGTCCTGCTGCCCGTCGCGGGGATCCTCGACGTCCTCGACAACTACGCGTTCATCCGCACCTCCGGCTACCTCGCCGGTGCGAACGACGTGTACGTCTCGCTCGGCCAGGTGAAGAAGAACAACCTGCGCCCCGGCGACGCCGTCACGGGTGCCGTCCGTCAGCCCCGCGAGGGCGAGCAGACCGGCGCGCGGTCGAAGTACAACGCGCTCGTCCGCGTCGACACCGTCAACGGTGCCCCGCCCGAGCAGGCCCGCAACCGGCCGGACTTCGCCAAGCTCACGCCGCTCTACCCGCAGGAACGTCTGCGCCTGGAGACCGAGCCCAACGTCCTGACGACGCGCATCATCGACCTGATGTCGCCGCTCGGGAAGGGCCAGCGCGGCCTCATCGTGGCCCCGCCGAAGGCCGGCAAGACGATGGTCATGCAGGCCATCGCCAACGCCATCACGACGAACAACCCCGAGTGCCACCTCATGGTCGTGCTCGTGGACGAGCGTCCTGAAGAGGTCACCGACATGCAGCGGACGATCAAGGGTGAGGTCATCGCCTCCACCTTCGACCGTCCCGCCGCCGACCACACCGCGGTCGCCGAACTCGCCATCGAGCGGGCCAAGCGCCTCGTGGAACTCGGCAACGACGTCGTCGTGCTGCTCGACTCGCTGACCCGCCTGTCCCGCGCCTACAACATCTCGGCGCCCGCCAGCGGCCGGATCCTCTCCGGTGGTGTCGACGCCTCGGCGCTGTACCCGCCGAAGCGCTTCTTCGGTGCGGCCCGCAACGTCGAGAACGGCGGCTCGCTGACGATCCTGGCCTCCGCCCTGGTGGAGACGGGTTCGAAGGCCGACGAGGTCATCTTCGAGGAGTTCAAGGGCACCGGGAACATGGAGGTGCGTCTGTCCCGCCAGCTGGCGGACAAGCGCATCTTCCCCGCGGTCGACGTGCCGGCCTCCGGTACCCGTCGCGAGGAGATCCTCATGTCCCGCGAGGAGCTGGCGACCGTCTGGAAGCTGCGTCGCGTCGTCACCGCGCTCGACGCGCAGGCCTCCATCGAGCTCCTGCTCGACCGCCTCAAGAAGACCCGCAGCAACCTCGAGTTCCTGCAGCAGGTCCAGAGCTCGACCCCCTTGGTGAACAAGGACTGATCGGGAATGCCCTCCGGGGCCGTCGGGTTCCACTACCCGGCGGCTCCTGTGGGAGACTGCTTCGACACCGCAGGTACCGGCTCACGCCAGCACGAACGGCGACCCGGCACCGACTGAGCGCTATGAGGAGATCACCATGAAGGCCGGAATCCACCCGGACTACGTCGAGACCCAGGTCACCTGCACCTGTGGCGCGACGTTCACCACCCGCAGCACCGAGAAGAGCGGCGAGATGCGCGCCGACGTGTGCAGCGCCTGCCACCCCTTCTACACGGGCAAGCAGAAGATCCTGGACACCGGTGGCCGCGTGGCCCGCTTCCAGCAGCGCTACGGCAAGAAGACCGCCGACCAGTAGCCCGCTCACAGCGCCGGTCCCACCGCTTCCACGAGACGCGGAGGGGCCGGCGCTGTCGCGTTCCCGTCCGCACCTGACCCCTGGAGCTCCTGCGTGTTCGAAGCCGTGACCCCACTGCTCGACGAGCACGCCGAGCTGGAACGCCGGCTGGCCGACCCGTCCGTGCACGCCGACGCCGGACTGGCCCGCACGCTCGGGCGCCGCTACGCGGAGCTGGGGGCGGTCGTCCAGGCGCACGCCACCTGGCGCACCGCGCTCGACGACGCCGAGGCCGCCCGCGAGCTCGCCGCCGAGGACGCCGCCTTCGCCGCGGAACTGCCCGCGCTGCAGGAGGCCGCGGACGAGGCCGCCGAGAGGCTGCGCCGGTTGCTGCTGCCGAAGGACCCGGACGACTCTCGCGACGTGATCCTCGAGATCAAGGCGGGGGAGGGCGGGGAGGAGTCCGCGCTGTTCGCCGCCGACATGCTGCGGATGTACCTGCGCTACGCCGAGAAGCACGGCTGGGTGACCGAGGTCATCGATGGCACCCCCAGCGACCTCGGGGGGTGGAAGGACGTCTCGGTGGCGCTGAAGACACGCGGCGCGGCGGCCGAAGGGGTCTGGCACCGGCTGAAGTACGAGGGCGGGGTCCACCGCGTCCAGCGCGTCCCCTTCACCGAGTCCCAGGGTCGCGTCCACACCTCCGCCGTCGGGGTCCTCGTGATGCCGGAGGCCGAGGAGGTCGAGGTCACCATCGACGCCAACGACCTGCGCGTCGACGTCTTCCGCTCCTCCGGCCCGGGCGGGCAGAGCGTCAACACCACCGACTCCGCCGTCCGCATCACGCACCTGCCGACGGGGGTCGTCGCCAGCTGCCAGAACGAGAAGTCGCAGCTGCAGAACAAGGAGTCCGCGATGCGGATCCTGCGGGCCCGCCTGCACGCCGCGGCCCAGGAGGCCGCCGACGTCGAGGCCTCTGCGGCGCGCCGGTCCCAGGTCCGCACCGTCGACCGCTCCGAACGCATCCGGACCTACAACTACGGCGAGAACCGCATCGCCGACCACCGGACGGGCTTCAAGGCCTACAACCTCGACACCGTCCTCGACGGCGACCTCGACCCGGTCATCCAGTCGGCCATCGACGCCGACGAGGCCGCGCAGCTCGCCGTCTCCGACGTCTGACACCCCTCGTCTCCCGCGGAAACAACACTTTCCGCCCTGCGAAGCACGTTTCGAAGGGCGGAGAGTGTTGTTTCCGCGCGACCTCAGGTACGGATCCTTCCCAGTGAGTACGGAAGTGCGTAGGATCTACGCATGGACGACGAACGGTGGGACGTCCTCGAGAAGCGCATCGCGGCCCTGGAGGCCCGAGCGGCCGACGGGGCGGACCTGCGCGAGACCGACGAGTTCTGGGCTCTGCGCGAGCTGAAGCGGCGGGCGGAGGGACGGTCCCACGTCCTCTTCACCGGCAGCCTCACGCTGCCCACGGGTGCGCACTACGAGTGGCAGGAGACCGTCGAGGTCTCCTCCCTGCTCGCGGCGGACCCCACGGGGGCCGTCGCCGTGCTGTCCGCGCTCGCGCACCCCGTCCGCCTGCAGCTGCTGCACCGGGTGCTGCACGGCGGACGCACCGTCGCGGAACTCTCCGAGGGGCTCGGCACGTCCGGGCAGCTCTACCACCACCTGCGTCAGCTGGTCGCCGAAGGCTGGCTGGCCACCTCGGGACGGGGCGTCTACGACGTCCCGCCGGCGCGCGTCGTCCCGCTCGTGACCCTGCTCGCCACGGCCGGATTGAGGTAACCCCATGCCCGTCAACGTGTCACGCCGTTCCAGGCCCACCCTCTTCGTCGTCCTCGCGGCGGCGCTCGTCGCCGGCCTGAGCGCCTTCACCCCCGCGACACCACCGACGCCCACGGCCGACAGCACGGGGGATCCCGCGCTCGCCCGGCGGTTGCGCCTCGCCGTCGGGGACCTCCCGGGCCAGGGGTTCGCCGTGGCCGCGGGGGACGGGTCGACATCGGCGCAGGCAGCGATCGGGGAGGCTTCGCCGGGTCGTCCCCTCACCGCCACCACGCCGCAGGAGATCGGCTCGGTCACGAAGTCGATGACGGGTCTGCTGTTCGCCGACGCCGTCGAGCGGGGGGAGGTGACCTCGGCGACGACGCTGGGGGAGGTCTACCCCGGTCTCCCGGGAGAACTGGCGGTCACGACCCTGACCGAACTCGCCACCCACACGTCGGGCCTGCCGCGCCTGAGCACCCGCGCGCAGCTGCGGAGCCTCGTCACGAACCTCACCTACGGAAATCCGTACGAGTGGGACACCCCCGGGTCGTTGCTGTCCGACGCCGGTTCCACGTGGCTGCGGACGCCGCGCGGGGAGTTCTCCTACTCCAACCTCGGGTACGCCCTGCTCGGGCAGGCGCTGGCCGTGCGGGCGGGTGTTCCGTACCCGCAACTGCTGACCGACCGCGTCCTCGCGCCGCTGGGGATGACCGCCACCGTCGCCGCGCCGGACCCGCTGCCCGCCGGTCGGGCGCTGGAACGGGGTGCCGACGGGCGGCGGACCACCCCCTGGAGCTCCACGGGCAGCGTCCCGGCGGGGATCGGCGTCTACTCCACCGCCGCGGACCTGGGTCGGCTCGCCGCCGCGGCGGTCTCCGGCGACGTGCCCGGCTCGGCCGCGTTGGCCGGGTGGGGCTGGTTCCCGGCGGAGGTCGACGGGCGGACGCTGCTCGGCAACAACGGGGCGACGTACGGGGTCCAGAGCTCGATCTGGCTCGAACCCGCCTCCGGCCGTTGGGTCGCGGTCACCTCGCCCAGCGGGTCGGCCGGCGTGGACACCCAGACGATCGCGTTCCGACTGCTCGGGATCGACGTCTGACCTGCCCGTAGGGTCGGGACGTGCCGAGCGACGTGAGGGAACTGCTGCGCGACGCCGAGCAGCGACTGGCCACCGCGGGGGTGGTGTCCGCCCGCGCGGACGCCGAGGTCCTCCTGGCCCACGCGCTGCGCGTCGACCGCTCCCGCCTCGGGGTCCTCCTCGCGTTGCGCGAGAGCGTCGAACCGGGGACCTTCGAGCACCTGCTCGACCAGCGCGAGCAGCGCGTTCCGCTGCAGCACCTCACGGGCCGCGCCGGGTTCCGCGAGCTGGACCTGCACGTCGGGCCCGGGGTGTTCGTCCCGCGCCCCGAGACCGAGACCGTCGCCCAGCTCGCCGTCGACGAGACGAGGCGCCTGGTCGCGGCGGGGGAGTTCCCCACCGTCGTCGACCTCTGCACCGGGTCCGGCGCGATCGCCCTGGCCGTCGCGACGGAGGTGCCGCGGTGCGCCGTGCACGCCGTCGAACTCGATCCCATGGCGCACGCCTGGGCGCGGCGCAACGTCGACGAGTTCGCCCCGCGGGTGGACCTGCGCGAAGGGGACGCCGCCACCGCCTTCGCCGACCTCGACGGCGAGGTGGACGTCGTCGTGAGCAACCCGCCCTACGTCCCGCCGGGTGCGGTCCCCGTCGACGCCGAGGTGGCGCGCCACGATCCGGAGATCGCGCTCTACGGCCTCGGCGACGACGGACTGCTCGTCCCGCGCCGGGTCGTGGCGGCCGCCGCCCGGTTGCTGCGGCCGGGGGGCTACGCGGTGGTCGAGCACGCCGAGGTGCAGGAACGGTCGGCGCGGGAGATGTTCTCGGCGTCGCTGTGGCAGGACGTCGGCAGCCACCGCGACCTCACCGGCCGTCCTCGCACGACCACGGCCCGTCGTCGCTGAGCGTCGACACCCCGCCGATCCCGCCGCTGTCGTCCTCCCCGTGGCCGACAGTGGGAGACTCCTGCGTGTGAGGCCCCCGTTCGATTGCGCCGACCCCGTCATCCGCGAGCGCGGTCTGTCCGCAGCGCACAACGCCGTGAAGCGCGGTGAGGTGGTCGTGCTGCCCACCGACACCGTCTACGGCATCGGCGCCGACGCGTTCAACCCCGCCGCGGTGCAGCGACTCCTCGAGGCCAAGGGACGTGGCCGCAACATGCCGCCACCCGTCCTCGTGCCCGAGACCCGGACCATCGACGGCCTGGCGTCGTCCATCCCGTTCGCCGTCCGCGAGCTGATCGACGCGTTCTGGCCCGGTGCCCTCACCATCGTCTGCCGCGCCCAGCCCTCGCTGAGCTGGGACCTGGGGGACACCAACGGCACGGTCGCGCTGCGGATGCCGCTGCACCCCGTCGCCCTGGAGCTGCTCAAGCGCACCGGCCCGATGGCCGTCTCGAGCGCCAACCTCTCCGGCCACCCCGCCGCGAACCTCGTCACCGAGGCCGTCGAGCAGCTGGGGGAGTCCGTCCGGGTCTACCTCGACGGTGGTCCGGCGACGAAGGGTGCGCCCTCGACGATCGTCGACGCCTCCGACGGACCGCTGCGGGTCCTGCGCGTCGGGGCGATCTCGGAGGCGGAGCTGCGCGCCGCGGTGCCCAAGGGCTGGGTCGAGCTCGACGAGCCCGACGCCGATCCCGAGGTTGACCCCGAGCCTCGGCTCGAGACCGAGGGAACCGGAGCGAGCGCACCGCAGACGAGCGGATGAGGGCCTACCTCCTCGTCATCGTCGTGGCCGCGGCCGTCACGTACCTGACGACACCCCTGGTGCGGCGCCTCGCCCAGCGCGTCGGCGCGATCACCCCGCTGCGCGACCGCGACGTGCACTCGGTGCCCGTGCCGCGGATGGGCGGGGTGGCGATGTTCTTCGGGATGGTCGCCGCCCTGGTCGTGGCGAGCCAGGTGCCGTTCCTCTCCCGCGTCTTCCACGCCGACCCCGGACCGCTGTGGGTCCTCGTCGGCGCCGGGGTGGTCTGTGCCGTCGGCGTCGCCGACGACATCGTCCAGCTCGACGCCGTCACCAAGCTGGCGGGGCAGGTGCTCGCCGCCGGGATCATGGGCTGGCAGGGCGTGAGCCTGCTGCAGCTGCCGATCGGCGGGGTCACCCTGCTCTCGGGCCGGACCATGATGATCATCACGATCCTCGTGGTGCTCGTGTCGGTGAACGCGGTGAACTTCGTCGACGGCCTGGACGGTCTCGCCGCCGGCATCGTCGGGATCGGCTCGATCGCCTTCTTCGGCTACTCCTACGCCCTGCAGCGGGGCAGCGCGCCCGACGACTTCTCCTCCCTCGCCACGCTCATCGCGGCGATCACGGTCGGGGTGTGCCTCGGCTTCCTGCCGCACAACTTCCACCCGGCACGCATCTTCATGGGTGACTCCGGGTCGATGATGCTCGGTCTGCTGATGGCGAGCTCGACCATCGCGGCGACGAGCACGGTCGACCCCGAGGCCGTGGCGAGCGAGAAGATCGCGCCCGCGTTCTTCCCGCTGCTGCTGCCCATCGCGGTCCTGCTGGTCCCGTTCAGCGACATGGTCCTGGCCGTCGTCCGCCGCACGCGGGCGGGCAAGGCGTTCTGGCACCCCGACAAGAAGCACCTGCACCACCGGTTGCTGCAGCTCGGCCACTCCCACCGCGTCGCCGTCCTCGTCATGTACTCGTGGGCGGCGTTTCTGAGCTTCGGGGTGGCCTCCTCGGCGTTCCTCCCGCTGACCCAGGCCTTCGCCGTGGCCTTCGCGGCCGGCTGCGTCGTGCTGGCCCTGACGTTCCTGCCCGTGTACTGGCGACGCAACCGACGGATGGTGGACCCCGTGAACCCGACGGTGAGCGACGAGGAACCCACGCAGGGTGCCGTTGCGGCACCCACGTCCGAGACTTCCCGCACGTGAGCCCGGACGGTCCACGACGTGACGTAGGAGACCCTTCCGCTCGTGATAGCTTTCACGAAGTCTCCCCGGAACGTGACCAACATCCCGGGGTTGCCGCCAGTGAGCCTGTCCCACCGGACGACCCGCCGACGACGGAAGAGAAACCTTTGAGCACCAGCACCGACGCAGGAGTCCAGGCCGCCGAGGCCTTCGGCATCCTGCTCCGCCGCGCGTCCGCGGTGTCGGGTGCGGTCGCTCTGGTCTGCGTCGTCGTCGCCTGGATCTGGCGGGGGAGCGCCTCGGGGCTCTCCGCGCTGATCGGCGGGGCCATCGTCGTCGCGTTCTTCGGAGCCCGCCTGGTGGTCATGGCCAGGGTCACGCGGGCCCGGCCCCAGCTGATCATGATGACCGCGATGGTCGTCTACTCGGTCAAGGTGGTCCTGCTCGGCATCGCGATGCTGCTGCTCACCCGGGTCGACGGGATCTCCGGTCCCGCGCTGGGGTTCACCGTCATCATCACGGCGGTCGTGTGGCTGGCCGCCGAACTCCGCGGCTTCATGAAGCTGCGGATCCCCATCTTCATGACGGACGAGGTCCAGAAGTGAGCCTCGCCAAGCCGTCCGACGCGCCGTCGGCCATGCCGACGGACGCCGGCAACGGCATCACCGAGAAGATCGCCTGGAGCATCACGTCCTACCTGATCTCCGGCGCGCTCATGGGCGCGCTGGCGGGTTGGGGCCTCGACCACCTGCTCGGAACCCACTTCATCGTGGGCATCGGTCTCGTCGTCGGCAAGGCGTTGACTTTGTACTACGTGTGGCTCCGGTACGGTACGCACTGACCGCGAGACGCCCGATCACTGTTCAGGGGGCCACGCGGCCGGCACTCCGGCCCCGTACCCACGATGAAGTTCGCACGGAGGAGTTGACGTGAGCCTGCCCCTGCTGGCTGCCGCGGAGCACGGGTTCACCCCGCCCAACGCAGAGATGTTCTGGCAGCCCCTCATCGGGAGCGGTCCGTTCGCGATCACGCGTCCGGCCATCGTCTTCGCGCTGTCGGCCGTGCTGATCATCTGGTTGCTGCTCGCCGGTACCAAGCGCCTCGCCGTCGTCCCGGGCAAGAAGCAGATGGTCGTCGAGGCCGCCTACGGCTTCGTGCGCAACTCGATCGCCCGGGAGTGGATCGGCAGCAAGGACTTCCGCAAGTACGTCCCGCTGCTCTTCACCTTCTTCTCGATCATCCTCGTCAACAACCTGTTCGGCGTCATCCCGCCGATCCAGTACCCGACGATGTCGCGCGTCGCCTTCCCGCTGGCGCTGACGATCATGCTGTACCTGACCTACCACGTCGTGGGCATCCGCAAGAAGGGCTTCGCCGCCTACTTCGCCGGCGTCGTGCCGCACGGGCTGCCCAAGCCGATCATCCCGCTGGTGTTCTTCCTCGAGGTGCTGTCCATCCTCGTGATCCAGCCGGTGACGATCACGCTGCGGCTCTTCGGGAACATGTTCGCCGGTCACCTCATCCTGGTGCTCTTCATCTCCGGCGCGGAGTACATGTTCATCGACGGCGGGATCGGGCTGAAGATCGTCGGCATCCCGACCATCGTCATGGCCTTCGTCCTCACCCTCTTCGAACTCTTCGTCGAGTTCCTCCAGGCGTACGTCTACACGATGCTCGCCGCCTCGTTCATCGCCAGCGCCCTCGCTGACGAGCACTGACCAGCCCCACCCAGACCTCCGGGGCGCGGCGTGCGCACCGGCTACGAAAGGAAGACGCAGGACCATGACTGGCTCCCTCGCCATCGTCGGCTACGGCCTCTCCGCCATCGGCCCGGGCATCGGCATCGGCCTCATCTTCGCGGCCTACATCAACGGCGCCGCGCGTCAGCCTGAGGCCCGCGGCATGCTGCAGAGCATCGCGATCCTCGGCTTCGTCCTCGCGGAAGCGTTGGCCATCTTCGGCATCGCCCTCGCCTTCGTCTTCCAGGGCTGACGAGCCACCACAGGCTCGTCCACTCGTCCTAGTCCGAAGGAGGAATCGTGCTCGTAGCAGCCTTCGCTGCAGCAGGTGAAGAGGTCGTCGAGGGCAACCCGACGTACCCGATCCTGCCGCACCTCGGCGAGCTCATCGTCGGCATCATCTTCGCGATCATCATCTACGCGGTGGTCGCCAAGAAGGTCGTCCCGCGCCTCGAAGCCATGTACGAGGAACGGCGTGCCGCCATCGAGGGCAACGTCGAAAAAGCGGAGCGGGCGCAGGAAGAAGCTGCCGCCGCTCTCGCCGAGTACAAGGCTCAGCTCGCCGACGCCCGCGTCGAGGGCAACCGCATCCGTGAGGAGGCGCGCCAGCAGGGTGCGCAGATCCTCGCCGAGATGCGCGAGCAGGCTCAGGCCGAGTCCGAACGCATCACCACCGCGGCGCGCGTGACCATCGAGGCCGAGCGCGTCCAGGCCACGGCGCAGCTGCGCGCGGAAGTCGGTCGCCTCGCGACCGACCTCGCGGGTCGCATCGTCGGGGAGTCGCTGCAGGACTCCGCTCGTCAGAGCGGCGTCGTGGACCGGTTCCTGGCCGACCTCGAGCGCAACGAGTCGGGAGTGACCTCCCGATGAGTGGTGAGCTCGACTCCGGCGTCGCGAAGGCGAGCCTCGCTGCCGCGCAGCGGGTGCTCGACCAGCAGTTGGCGGCCGAAGGGGCCGACGCGGGCAAGACCGGCGAGGACCTCTTCGCCGTCACCAGCCTGCTCGACTCCTCGGTCGGCCTGCGCCGGGCGTTGACCGACCCCTCCCGCGAGGGTTCGGCCAAGGCGGACTTCGTCCGCCGCACGCTGTCCGGCCGGATCACCCCGGCTGCTCTCGAGACCGTCGTCGCGCTGGCCTCGGCCCGCTGGACGGCGGGTCGCGACCTGTCCGACGCCACCGAACGGCTCGCCGTCGTCGCGGTCGTCACCCAGGCCGAGAAGTCGGGGCACCTGGACGCGCTGGAGGACGAGCTCTTCCGGTTCTCGCGGACCATCGCCGGCAACGCGGCCCTGCGCGACGCGCTGGCCGACCGCACGGCCCCCGACGCCAACCGCGCGTCGCTGGCCTCGCGGTTGCTGCTCGGCAAGGCCTCGCCCGAGACCGTCCAGCTGGCCCGCCGGGTCGCGACCTCCCCGCGGGGTCTGCGCGCCGAGCACCTGCTGGAGGACTGGGTCGAGGTCGTGGCCCGGCGCCGCGAGCAGCTCGTGGCCCACGTGGTCTCGGCCGTCCCGCTGAGCGAGAACCAGCGCGAGCGGCTCGCCGCCTCGCTCTCGCGCCAGTACGGCCGGGCGATCCGCATCAACGTCGACGTCGACCCCCACTTGGTGGGGGGCCTGCGCGTCAGCGTCGGCGACGACGTCATCGACGGGTCGATCTCGACTCGCCTCGACGAGGCCCGTCGCCGCCTGGCCGGCTGACCACCCGCCGAACACCGCTCCCGCGCATCGCGGGGGACAATGGACTTCGAGAACCGCACGATCGACCTGACAGTCGACACCGCACGACCGACAAGGAGAGCAGGGCTTCCATGGCCGAGCTGACCATCCGCCCGGAGGAGATCCGGGACGCTCTCGACGCCTTCGTGGCGTCGTACGACCCCGGTACCGCCGCGCGTGAGGAAGTCGGCCGCGTGACCGACGCGGGCGACGGCATCGCCCACGTCGAGGGCCTGCCCTCGGTCATGGCGAACGAACTGCTGCGCTTCGCCGACGGGACCCTGGGCCTGGCCCAGAACCTCGACGTGCGCGACATCGGTGTCGTCGTCCTGGGCGACTACGCCGGCATCGAGGAGGGCCAGGAGGTGCACCGCACCGGCGAGGTCCTCTCCGTGCCCGTCGGTGACAACTTCCTCGGCCGGGTCGTGGACCCGCTGGGTGCTCCGATCGACGGTCTCGGCCCGATCGAGGCCGAGACCCGCCGCGCCCTGGAGCTGCAGGCCCCCTCGGTCATGCAGCGCCAGGAGGTCCGCGAACCGCTGCAGACCGGCATCAAGGCGATCGACGCGATGATCCCGGTCGGCCGTGGCCAGCGTCAGCTGATCATCGGCGACCGCCAGACCGGCAAGAGCGCCATCGCGATCGACACGATCATCAACCAGAAGGCCAACTGGGAGAGCGGCGACCCGAAGCAGCAGGTCCGCTGCATCTACGTCGCCATCGGTCAGAAGGGCTCCACGATCGCCGCGGTGCGCCGCAGCCTCGAGGAGGCCGGCGCGATGGAGTACACGACCATCGTCGCGGCCCCGGCGTCCGACCCGGCCGGCTTCAAGTACCTCGCCCCCTACACCGGCTCCTCCATCGGGCAGCACTGGATGTACGGCGGCAAGCACGTCCTCATCGTCTTCGACGACCTGTCGAAGCAGGCCGAGGCCTACCGCGCCGTGTCGCTGCTGCTGCGTCGTCCGCCGGGCCGCGAGGCCTACCCGGGTGACGTCTTCTACCTGCACTCCCGCTTGCTGGAGCGTTGTGCCAAGTTGTCCGACGAGCTCGGTGGCGGGTCCATGACGGGCCTGCCCTTCATCGAGACCAAGGGCAACGACGTCTCGGCGTACATCCCGACCAACGTCATCTCGATCACCGACGGCCAGATCTTCCTGCAGTCGGACCTGTTCAACGCGAACCAGCGTCCGGCCATCGACGTCGGCATCTCGGTGTCCCGCGTCGGCGGCGCCGCGCAGACGAAGGCCATCAAGGGCATCTCCGGCACGCTGAAGCTGGACCTCGCGCAGTTCCGCGCGATGGAGGCGTTCGCGATGTTCGCCTCCGACCTCGACCAGGCCTCGCGCAACCAGCTCGCCCGGGGCGCCCGCCTCGTCGAGCTGCTCAAGCAGCCGCAGTACACGCCGTTCTCCCTCGAGGAGCAGGTCGTCTCGATCTGGGCCGGCACCACCGGTCAGCTCGACTCCGTCGACGTCTCCGACATCTCCCGCTTCGAGCGCGAGTTCCTGGAGCACGTCAAGCGGAACCACGCCGAGCTCATGCAGGGCATCCGCGAGACGAAGCAGTTCTCCGACGGCGCCAAGGACGAGCTCAAGAAGGCCGTCGACGCCTTCAAGCCCCAGTTCTCCGCGGGCAAGCAGGACGCGGCCGTCCCCGGCGACGAGGACCACGGCGCGACCGACGCGGACGACATCTCGCAGGAGCGGATCACCACCCAGAAGCGCTGACGCGCTCCTGGCAGATCACGCAGCACGACCCCAGCAGGGACCGAGCGGAGCAAGGAAGAGGAGCAGGACATGGCAGGCCAGTTGAGGGCCTACCGGCGGCAGATCCGCTCGGTCCAGGCGACCAAGAAGATCACTCGCGCGATGGAGCTCATCGCCGCGTCGCGGATCATCAAGGCGCGGGCGAACGTCGCCGCGTCGACCCCGTACGCCCGGGCGCTGACCCGGGCGGTGTCGGCGGCGGCGTCGAACTCCTCGCTCGACCACCCGTTGATCACCGAGAAGTCCGAGGTGAAGCGCGCGGCAGTGCTGCTCTGCTCCTCCGACCGCGGGCTCGCCGGGGCCTACTCCTCCAACGTCCTGCGCGAGGGGGAGCGGCTCACCGCGACCCTGCGCCAGGAGGGCAAGGAGGTGGCGCCCTACCTCGTCGGGCGCAAGGCGGCGTCGTTCTACAACTTCCGTCGCCGCGCGGTGGTCGAGGCGTGGGCCGGCTTCACCGACTCGCCCAGCTACGAGGACGCCAAGACCATCGGCGACCGCCTCGTGACCGACTTCGGCAAGGAGTTCGCGAACGGGGGTGTGGACGAGATCCACGTCGTCTACACGCACTTCGTCAGCATGGTCACGCAGGAACCCCGGGTCATCCGGCTCCTGCCGCTGGAGGTCGTCGAGGGCGTGGAAGCACCCTCGGAGGGTGACCTGCAGCCGCTGTACGAGTTCGAGCCCAGCGCCGACGCGGTCCTGGACGCCCTGCTGCCGCAGTACGTGAACAGCCGGATCTACAACTGCCTCCTGCAGGCGTCGGCGTCCGAGCTCGCCGCCCGCCAGCGGGCCATGAAGAGCGCGACGGACAACGCGGACGAGCTCATCAAGAAGTTGACCCGGTTGGCGAACAACGCCCGCCAGGCCGACATCACCCAGGAGATCAGCGAGATCGTCGGCGGCGCCGACGCGTTGGCCTCCTCCGGCTCGCGCGCCTGACCTCGCGCTCGGCCCCCACCCACTTCAGCACCAACGCACGCGACGAAGGAAGCCCGAGGAGCGACATGACCGCCACCGTCAACGAAGCGCCGAGCAGCACCAGCAAGGGTGCGACCGGACGCATCGCCCGAGTCATCGGCCCCGTCGTCGACGTCGAGTTCTCGGCCGACACGATGCCCGAGCAGAACAACGCCCTCACCACCGAGGTGACCATGGGCGGGCTGACCCAGACCGTGACGCTCGAGGTGGCCTCCCACCTCGGCGACAACATGGTGCGGGCCATCTCCCTCAAGCCGACCGACGGCATGGTCCGCGGGGCCTCCGTCGTCGACACCGGTGCGCCGATCTCGGTCCCGGTGGGCAACGTGACGCTGGGCCGCGTGTTCAACGCCATCGGCGAGTGCCTCAACCTCGAAGAGGGCGAGAAGCTCGAGGTCACCGAGCGCTGGCCGATCCACCGCAAGGCGCCGAACTTCGACCAGCTCGAGTCCCGGACCACGATGTTCGAGACCGGCATCAAGGTCATCGACCTCCTCACTCCCTACGTCCAGGGTGGGAAGATCGGCCTCTTCGGTGGTGCGGGCGTCGGCAAGACGGTCCTCATCCAGGAAATGATCCAGCGCGTCGCCCAGAACCACGGTGGTGTGTCGGTGTTCGCCGGTGTCGGCGAGCGCACCCGCGAGGGCAACGACCTCATCGGCGAGATGGCCGAGGCCGGCGTCTTCGACAAGACGGCCCTCGTCTTCGGCCAGATGGACGAGCCGCCGGGCACGCGTCTGCGCGTGGCCCTGTCCGCTCTGACGATGGCGGAGTACTTCCGCGACGTGCAGAACCAGGACGTGCTGCTCTTCATCGACAACATCTTCCGGTTCACCCAGGCGGGTTCGGAGGTGTCGACCCTGCTGGGCCGCATGCCCTCCGCCGTGGGTTACCAGCCGACGCTGGCCGACGAGATGGGCACCCTGCAGGAGCGCATCACCTCGACCCGCGGTCACTCGATCACCTCGCTGCAGGCGATCTACGTCCCCGCCGACGACTACACCGACCCGGCGCCGGCCACGACGTTCGCGCACCTGGACGCCACGACCGAGCTCTCCCGCGAGATCGCTTCGCGCGGTCTGTACCCGGCCGTGGACCCGCTGACCTCCACGTCGCGCATCCTGGACCCGCTCTACATCGCGCAGGACCACTACGACACCGCGGTGCGCGTGAAGCAGATCCTGCAGCGCAACAAGGAACTCCAGGACATCATCGCCATCCTCGGTGTCGACGAGCTGTCGGAGGAGGACAAGCTGACGGTGAGCCGTGCCCGCCGCGTGCAGCAGTTCCTCTCCCAGAACACCTACATGGCCGAGAAGTTCACCGGTGTCGAGGGTTCGACGGTCCCGCTCAAGGACACCGTCGAGAGCTTCAAGCGCATCGCGGACGGCGAGTTCGACCACGTCGCCGAGCAGGCCTTCTTCAACGTCGGTGGCCTCGAGGACGTCGAGCGCAAGTGGGCTCAGATCCAGAAGGAGAACTGACCCGTGGCGCTGCAGGTCGAACTGGTGGCCGCCGACCGCTCCGTGTGGTCGGGCGAGGCCTCGCTGGTCCGCGCCCGCACGGCCGAGGGTGAGATCGGCATCATGGGTGGCCACGAGCCGCTGCTGGCCATCCTCGCTCCCGGCGACGTGGCCATCACCGGCTCGGGCTCGGAGGGGATCACCGCCACCGTCAGCGGCGGGTTCTTCTCGGTCGACCACGACAAGGTGACGATCGTCGCCGAATCCGTCGAGGTCGGCGCCGGAACGCGCTGAGAACGACCGAGGACGACGCGTGCACGAGTTCCTGCTCTCCCTGGAGATCGCAGGAGCCTGTGCGGTCCTCCTCCTGGTCGTGCTCGTCGCGGTCGTCCTGCGGCGGCGTCGGTTGACGTCGCGGCTGGGCACCTTCGACTGCTCCATCCGCCAGCCCAGAGGTTCCCGCCGTCGGTGGGCCCTGGGTGTGGCGCGGTACGAGACCGACCGTCTCGACTGGTACCGCACGTTCTCGTTGTCCCCGCGCCCGTCGTGCACCTACGCACGACGGGCGCTCGGCGTGACCCTCTTCCGCGAGGCCGAGGGTTCCGAGCTCATCGCCGTGCAACCCGGCGCGATGGTCGTCGAGTGCCGCCACGAAGGCGTGGAGATCGAACTCGCGATGTCGCACGACGCCTACACCGGCTTCGCGTCCTGGTTGGAGTCCGCCCCGCCCGGGCAGGGCGTGAACGTCGCCTAGGGCGCCACCCCTCGTCAGGTGCGCGGACCTTTGAGGATCTGGCGCGCCAACCCCGCCTCGTTCGGGAAGACCATGACCCGCGGCCCCTCCGTGGTGGGGGCGAGCGTCGCCCGGATCCCGGCGTCCACGAGGGTGCGGCGCTGCACCTCGGCCTCGACGAAGGTGCCGGGGGAGGAGACCACCTCGAGCAGGCCGTAGTCGTCGCTGGCGCCCTGCTGGGGGCGACGTTCGACGAGCGAACGGCCGTGCGAGAACGTCCACCGCAACAGCAGCACCAGCACCCCGACGACGACCAGGGCGACGCTCGGCCCGAGGGCGTAGTGGTAGCTGGTCAAGTTCACGCCCCCATCATCCCCGCCGTGTCCAGCGCTGAGGCCCCACCGCGCACCCCCGCGTCCCCGGAAGGTCACCGTCTGGCAACGGCGGAGAAAATGACCACTCAGCGGTACCCATTGGTGGCAGAGTGTGTTCGCGGGATGCTCGTTCGTCCCGGTGGCCCCAGGAGTCACACGCACGTTCCTCGCGAGCGGTACGTGTGACTTCGCCCCTGGGTGCAACCGGAGAGCGGCGTCCTGCGTCAGACCGGCGACGATCACGACGACACGACGATGATCACGACCGGCGTCCTCGGGGGAGGAACACATGGCGATCGGAATCGCGACAGCGCCCAGCGCGGCGGACGACGTGGCAGCCCGCAGGGCGGCCCGTTCGGCACCCGGCCTGGGGGCCAGCGTGCGGGAGGAAGTCCACGGCCAGGTGGTCCACGTGGTGGGCCGCCTCGACGTGCACACCGTCCCGGACGTGCGCTCGGCCCTGCACGCGGCGGTCGACGCCGGTGCGGGTGAACTCGTCGTCCACGTGGACGGCATCGTGGTGGCCGACGCCACCGGCCTCGGGGTCTTCGTGGGGGCGCACCGCCGCGCCCTGCGGGTCGGACGCCGTCTGGTCCTGCGCGACGTCCCGCTGCCGGCCCTGCGCCTGCTGCGGGTCACGAAGCTGCACCTGGTCCTGCAGGTCGACGACGAGGTCCTGAGCGCCCAGGAACGCGCCGCGGTCCGTCGCGCCCGCGCCGAGGCGATCCTGCGCCCGCAGGAAGCCGCTCAGAACAGCCGCGAGTCCACGTCGTCGATGCCGCGCAAGGCGTCGTAGTCCAGGACCACGCACCGGATGCCGCGGTCGCTCGCCAGGGTGCGGGCCTGCGGCTTGATCTCCTGCGCCGCGAAGACCCCGGTCACCGGGGCGAGCAACGGGTCGCGGTTCATGAGCTCGAGGTAGCGGGTGAGCTGCTCGACGCCGTCGATCTCGCCGCGACGCTTGATCTCGATCGCCACCGCGGTCCCGGCGCCGTCGCGGGCCAGGATGTCGACGGGACCGATGGCGGTCATGTACTCGCGCCGGACGAGGCGGTAGCCGTCGCCGAGCGTCGTGATGTGCTCGGCGAGCAGCTTCTGCAGGTGGGCCTCGACCCCGTCCTTGACCAGGCCGGGGTCCACCCCGAGCTCGTGCTCGCTGTCGTGCAGCACCTCGTGGATCGACACGATCAGGCGGTCGTCGGTCTTGGCGTGCTGGACCGTCCACGTCTGCGTGACGCCGATCTCGCGGGCGTCCTCCTCCGGCACGGAGAAGGTCAGCCTGGCCGGAGGGCTCATCCAGTTCAGGGGTTTGTAGGAGCCCCCGTCGGAGTGGACGAGGACGCTGCCGTCCGCCTTCACGAGCAGGAGCCTCGTGGCCAGGGGCAGGTGGGCGGTGAGCCGGCCCGCGTAGTCGACGGAGCACCGGGCGATGACGAGACGCACGAGGAGCGAGCTTACGAGACGCGGTGGCCCCCGCCCGACGGGTCGCTGCTCCCGCCGGCGACCCGTCGCGGGCGTGGGTGTAACGAATCGGGGCGCTCGCGCGACTACCCGTCGAACCGAGCGTGGCCACGGTGGTGTGGAGGGGACACCACCGCGGCAGCGCCCGGTCCGCAGCGAGGAGGCTCACCTCCGGGGGAGTCCGCGGGGTTTGAGACGATGTCGTCCGTGCCCCGCTCGAACCGCCGCCGGCCCGACCCGCCGCCGCGCACCCCGCTCGGCGCGGGAGTCGACCGCACCGTCTCGGGCAGCGACGGCGACTGGGTCGTGCGCGAGCTCCGCGGGACGTCCTCCACGAAGACCTACCGGTGTCCCGGCTGCACCCAGGAGATCCCGCCCGGGGTCCCGCACCTCGTGGTCTGGCCCTCCCGCGGCACGTTCAGCCCGGCCGACGGGGCCACCGAACGGCGGCACTGGCACCGCGCCTGCTTCGACGCCCGTGGACGCCGCGGCAGCTGGTGACGACCGCCGGGTACCGTGCCAGCGTGATCCCCCTCCACGACCCCGCCGTCCGTGGTTTCGCCAGCGACAACGCCGCCGGCATGCACCCGGAGGTCCTGGCCGCGCTGAGCAGCGCCAACGGTGGCCACGTCGTCAGCTACGGCGGTGACCCCTACACCCGCGCCCTGCAGGAGAGCCTGCGCGGCCACTTCGGCCCCGACGTCGTGAGCGCCGTCGTCCTCACGGGCACGGGTGCCAACGTGACGGCCCTGCAGGCCCTCACCCAGCGCTGGGAGTCCGTCCTCAGCTCCGACCAGGCCCACGTCCTGCACGACGAGGCCGGTGGTCTCGAGCACGTCGGTGGGACCAAGGTCATCGCCCTGCCGACCCGCGACGGTCTCGTGGACCCCGCCGACGTCGAACGTGCCGTCAGCGCGGCCGACAGCCTCATGCGCGCGCCCGTCGGCGCCCTGACGTTGACGCAGAGCACCGAACTGGGCACGGCCTACTCGCTGGAGCACCTCAGCGACCTCGTGGCCGTCGCGCACCGGCTCGGGGTCAGGGTCCACGTCGACGGCGCCCGGCTCTCCAACGCGGCCGTCTCCCTCGGGGTCGGTCTGGGCGAGACGACCACCGCCCTCGGGGTCGACGCGGTGTCGCTGGGCGGGACGAAGAACGGCGGGGGTTTCGCCGAGGTCGTCGTCGTCCGCGACCCCGCGACCGCGCCCGGCCTCGCGCGGCTGGTGAAACCCAGCATGCAGCAGTCCTCCAAGACCCGGTTCGTCTCGGCGCAGCTGCTCGCGCTGTTCGGCACCGACCTCTGGCAGCGCACCGCCGCGACGGCCAACGCCGCCGCCGCCCGGCTGGCCGCGGCCGTCACCACGACGGGGGTCGTGCTGACCCGCCCGGTGCAGGCCAACGCCGTCTTCGCGGAACTCCCGGCCGCCGTCGCCGCCCGCGCCGCGGCGCGGGTCCCCTTCCACGTCTGGGACCCGGAGTACTCCGAGAAGGGCGTCGAGGTGCGCCTCGTCGCGAGCTTCGACACCACCGACGGCGACGTCGAGAACTTCGCCGCGGTCCTCACCGAAGAACTCGCGCGTGACTGAGATCCGTTCCGAGACGGTCCTCCCCGCGCGTCGCGAGGACGTCGAGCTGCACACCGCCGACGGACTCACCCTCGTCGGCGAACTCGCGCTGCCGCTGGACCGCGAACCCGTCGCGACCCTGGTGACCCTGCACCCGCTACCCACCGCGGGGGGCTTCATGGACAGCCACGTGCTGAAGAAGGCGTCCTACCGGTTGCCCGCGCTGGCCGACCTCGCCGTGCTGCGCTTCAACACCCGCGGCACCACCAGCCCGCGGGGGACGAGCGAGGGGCGCTTCGACGCGGGCGACGGCGAGCGGTTCGACGTCGCGGCGGCGCTGGAGTTCGCGGAGTTCCGCGACCTGCCGCACGTGTGGCTGCTGGGCTGGTCCTTCGGGACGGACCTGGCCCTCGTCCACGGCCGTGACCCGCTCGTCGAGGGGTTGATCCTGCTGTCCCCGCCGTTGCGCTGGTCCACGCCGGGCGACCTCGAGGCCTGGGCGGAGTTCGGCCGGCCGGTCACGGCGCTCGTCCCGGAGTTCGACGACTTCCTGCGCCCCGACCAGGCGCGGGAGCGGTTCGCGCCGCTGCGGCAGGCCGAGATCGTCCCCGTCGAGGGGGCGAAGCACCTGTGGGTGGGGGAGAACTCGGTCCGCCGCGTGCTGGACGAGGTGGTCGCGCGGGTCAACCCCGCGCGCTCACCCCTGCCCACCGACTACTGAGCCGGCGCCTCGACCTCGCGCACGTCGACGGCGCGGACGTCGGTCTTGGGGCCCAGGCCCAGCAGACCCCGCAGGTCGTCGAGCTGATCGGTGATCTGGTCGCGCTGTTGCATGAGCTCGTCGACCTGCATCTGCGCGCTGGTGCGGCTCTGCTCGGCGTGCTCGCGGGCGGAGTCCACCATGTGCTGGGCCCGTGAACGCGCGTCGGCCAGCAGTTCGTCGGACTCCCGGCGTGCCGTCTCGGCCCGCAGGGCGGCCTGGGCGATCGCGTCGGCGCGGATCGACTCGGCCGCCTCGACGGCTTCGTGCGCCCGTTCCTCGGCCTCGACGGCGCGCTGCTCGGCTTCGGCGATGCGGGCCGCGGTGCGCGCGGCGGCGACCTCGAGGCGCATCCGGTCCTCCTCGGCGGCCTGTTCGCGGGCTGCGGCCAGGGCCAGTTCCTGCTCGCGCACGGCGGCGTCGGTCGAGGAGCGCAGCTCGATGACCTCCCGCTCGACCTGCGCGCGCAGCGCGGCGACCTGGCGTTCCGTGGCGGCGAGCGCCTCGGCGGCCTCGTGCTGGGCGCTCGCGGTGACCTGGTCGGCCGTGCGGTGCGCCGAGGCGGTGAGTTCGGCGGCGGTGCGCTGGGCGGCCTCGACCATGCCGTCGGCCTGGTGCTTGGCCCGGGACACGATCTCCTCGGCGTCCCGGCTGGCCTCGCCGGTGCGGCGACGTGCGTCCTCGTCGGCCTGGTTGCGCGTCGAGGACGCCTCGGCCCGGGCCTCTTCGCGCAGCCGGTCGGCGTCGCGGCGGGCCGAGCGCAGGATCTCCGAGGACTGGTCCTCGGCGAGGCGCAGCAGCTTCTCCATCCGGGAGCCGAGGCCCGCGTAGGAGGGCTTCTCGTGCTCGCGGATCTCCTTGAGGGCGTCGGCGAGCTGTTCCTCGGCCGAGCGGAGCTCGTGGTCGCGCTGGGCGACCCGGGCTCGGGCTTCGGCGAGGGAGTCGTCGAGGTGCTGCAGGCGTGCGTCGACCTGACTGCGGTCGTAACCGCGGACGACGATGCTGAACGCCTCGTGGGAGTCGGTGGACACCGTGGGGACCTCCGGCCGGATCGGAAAGGACGTCCGCAGCGTAACGGCGGGACGTCCCGCTGCGGGCGGGACACGGCGGGTCTAGGTTGCCCAGGGTGATCGTCGCCTTCTCCGTCGCCCCGTCCGGTGGTCCCGCCCCGCTGGGAGGTGAACCGGACTCCGTGAGCGCGGCCGTGGCCGACGCCGTGCTCGTCGTGCGCAACTCCGGTCTGCCGCACCGCACCGACTCGATGTTCACGAGCATCGAGGGGGACTGGGACGAGTGCATGGACGTCGTGCGCCGCGCCTGCGAGGCCGTCGGCAAGCACGGTCCCCGGGTCTCGCTGGTGCTCAAGGCCGACATCCGTCCCGGCCACACGGGGGAGATGACGGGCAAGCTCGACCGCCTCGAGGCGGCCGTCGAACGGGCCGAGGGGGAGGCCGGCCGCGGCCAGTGACCGCGGCCGGCCCGTGATCCTCAGCGGCGGCGGAACACCGCTGCGTCGAGGCTGAACCGGCCCGCGCCGGTGAAGACGAACACCAGGCCGAGGGCGGCGAAGAGCAACGCGTTCTCGCCGTTCACCTGACCGTCGACGAGGAAGCCCTGCGGGGCGTGCGCGAGCACCCAGACCCCCACCATCTGCACGAGCAGCAGGGTGCCCGCGGCGCGGGTGAGCAGGCCGAGGACCAGCAGCGAGCCGAGACCGACCTCGCCCAGGATCATCAGCCAGCCCGCGACGTCGGGTGCGGGGACGTCGAGCGAGGCGGCCATCCCGGTGGCCGTCCCGGGGTCCGACAGCTTCGGGACGCCGTGGACGAGGAGCAGCACTCCGGCGGCGAGCCGCAGGGCGAGCAGGCCGATCGAGACGGCGGCGGTGGTGCGCACGACCTGGGGACGGTCGGTGCGGGCGGCGGTGGACGTGGTGGTCATGGGTCGTTCCTCTGCGTCGGGAGGGAGTCGTTCGGGCTGAGTGGCTCAGTCACTGGTTCCGGCTCTTCGGGCGGGCACGAGGTCGTGGTGCACTCCCGTCACGACGCGGCGGGCCCCGGGGTTCACCGCGTCGGGAGTGGTCTGGACCACACCGCGTCGGCGGCGGCCGGGGTCGCTCGCGGGAACGGAGCACGCGTGCCCGACCCGTAGGGTGGCGCAGGCCCCCACCCTCGACTCCTCGACCCGATCCGCCCCGCCACGACGAAGGACCCGACGTGAGACGCCTGCTCGCCTGGCTCCTGCTCGCCCTGGGACTCGCCTGCGGTGTCGCCGGGGCCCTGGCCCTGACCGTGTTCGCCCCGGCCGACCGGATCGACGTCACCCGGACCGGCGACGATCCGGGCGTGGCCGTCGTCAGCGCTCCCGGCGTGCTCGACCTCAGCGGCTCCGAGGTGCGGCTCGGCGCCTCCGGCGGGAAGGAGGTCTTCCTCGCCGTCGCCCGCGCCGACGACGTGACCGCCTGGCTCGCCGACGCCGCCCACACCGAGGTGACGGGGGTCGGGGGTGACCTCGGCGACCCGGTGGCCGTGGCCGCCACGTCGGGCACCGGCGCGGCAGCCGACCCCCGCTCCGCCGACATCTGGCTGGCGAGCGCGAGCGGCGCCGACTCCGCGCAGCTCACCTGGTCCACCGCGGCCGACCGTGACTACGCCGACGCCGGGGGAGTCGTCGTGTTCGCCGCGACGGACGGCACCTCCGCTGCCCCGCAGCGGGTCTCGTTCAGCTGGGCGGCCGAGGGCCGGGCCGCCGAGAACCCCGCGGGAGTGCCCCTGGTCGTCGCGGGGTGCGTCCTCGTGCTGCTCGGCGCGATCGGGGCGCTGCTCCGTCCCCGCACCACCCGACCCGGAGCCCGGAGGCGCGCGTGAGGACCCGAGTTCGACGCCCCCTCCGCCTGTCGGTGGCGCTGTCCGTGGGGCTGCTCACCGGCTGCGCCCAGCTGCCCGTCGTGACCGCGCCGGCCGGCAGCGACCGGGAGCCCCTCGTCGTGCAGCCGGTGCAGGCCAACCGGATCGTCGAGGCCGCCGGCACCGTCCTGGCAGCGGCCGCCGACCCCGCGACGGTCGACCTCACCGCGCTCGCCACCCGCGTCAGCGGCCCGGAACTGGACCTCCGCACCGCCGCGCACACCATCGCCGTCGCCGGTGCCACGCCGCCGCCGAGCGGAGGGGCGGACGAGTTCAGCGCCCTCACCTCGATCCTGCCGCGCCAGGAGGCCTTTCCCCGCTGGTTCGCCACCGTCACCGACGCCGGCGCCGACCAGTCCCCCTCGCTCGTCGTCTTCCGCTCGCCCTCCGCGCGCGAGCCCTACACGGTGTGGGCGACGCCGTCGCTGCTCCCGGGGGCCTCGCTGCCGACGCTGGCCGCACCCGCCGGCGGCGTGGCCGCCGTCGCCGCCGGCGAGACGACGAACCTGCCGCTCAGCCCGCAGGCCGCGGCCGAGCACTACGCCGACGTCCTCACCCACGGTGGGGAGAGCCGGTACGCCCCCGAGTTCGCCGACGACGCCTACCGCGGCGAGGTGGCGAACGCGGCGCAGACCGAGTCCGCGGCCCTCGACGCCGCCGGCGGCAGCTTCACCCAGGAACGTTCCGTCCTGCCCGACGGGGTCCTCGGGGTGCGCACCCGCGACGGCGGCGCCCTCGTCGTCGCCGCGTTCTCCTGGTCCACCACGTCGGCGGGCCCCGCCGACGGACGCAGCGGGACGCTGGAACCGGCGCTCGCCGCCCTGGCCGGGACGAAGGACGCGCTGAGCGCCACGGTCGTGCACCGGGAGGTCGTCGTCCTGAGACTCCCACCGGGACAGGGACAGGCGCTCGCCCTGGCCGCCGAGAGCGGTCCCGTGTCGGTCACCGTCCAGTGACTTCGGCCCGGTGAGGGCCTCGTGAGAAGGTGACCGGCATGACTCAGCAGCCGACTCCTCCCGGCGCCCAGCTCAACCTGCGCGGAGCGGTGGACCTCGGTGCCCTGGCCGCTCGCAACACCCGTCGCGAGGAGGTCGCCCGGCGTGCCGCCGCCGACCCCGACGCCGTGGCCCCCCGGTCCTCCTTCGTCGTGGACGTGACCGAGGAGACCTTCACCGACGTCGTGCAGCGCTCCGTCGAGGTCCCCGTGCTCCTCGACCTGTGGGCCGAGGGCTACGACCAGGGCTCGGAGGCCCTGCAGACCCTGGTCGAGGAGTACGCCGGGGCGTTCCTCCTCGGCCGCATCGACGCCCAGGCCGAACCCCAGCTGGCGCAGTCCCTGGTGCAGTCGTTGCAGGCCAAGGCGATCCCGCTCGTCGCGGCCATCGTCAAGGGCCAGCCGATCCCGCTGTTCACCGGGTCCTACCCCAGCGCGGAGGAGATCCGCCCGGTGCTGGAGGAGGTCCTGCGCGTCGCCGAGGCGAACGGGGTGACCGGCCGTCTCGAGGGCGACGTCGAGGTGGCCGAGGAGCCCGCCGCCCCGCCGCTGCCGCCCCTGCACGCGGAGGCGCTCGCCGCCGTCGACGCGGGCGACTACGACGCCGCGGCCGCCGCGTGGCAGAAGGCGCTCGCGAACGACCCGCGCGACACCGCGGCGACCGAGGGCCTGGCCCGGGTCGGCGTGCTGCGCCGGGTCCACGGGGTCGACCTCGCCTCCGCCCGCGCCGGGGCCGCCGCGGCCCCCGACGACGTCGCCGCGCAGCTGGTCGTGGCCGACCTCGACCTCGTCGGCGGCCACGTCGAGGACGCCTTCGACCGCCTGCTCGGGATCGTCCAGCGGACCGTCGGCGAGGAACGCGACCTCGCCCGCACCCACCTCGTGGAGCTCTTCGCCGTCGTCGGCCCCACCGATCCCCGCGTCGTCAAGGCGCGCCAGGCGCTCACCCGCGCCCTCTTCTAGTCCGCCAGGCAGTCCCGGTTCGCCAGGCCGTTCCGCACCCGCGTCTCCACGGCGTCGGCCACCGCCGGCGCCGTGAGCGTGGAGGTGTCGAGGACCCGACCGCGGAACGTCGCGCGGAAGCGCCGGTCGTGGCTGACCACGACCACCGCGCCGGCGAAGGCGTCGATCGCGGCCTCGAGCTCCTCGACCAGTTGCGGGGCGAGGTGGTTGGTCGGTTCGTCGAGCAGCAGGACGTCGTGGCGGTCGGCCAGCAGGCGCGCCAGGTCGAGGCGGCGGCGGCCCCCGGTCGACAGCTTCCCGACCGCGACCCCGAGGCGTTCCCGGTCGAAGAGCCCCATGCCCAGGAGTCGGCGTGCGTTGTCCTCGGGAGTCCCCGGACGGCCCGTCGCGAACGTCGCGAGCACCGAACGATCCAGGTCCGCGTTCGTGGGGTCCTGACGGAGCAACCCGATCCGGCCCCGCCGTCGCACCGACCCCGTCGCCGGCTCCAGCACCCCGGCGAGGACGTCGAGCAGGGTCGACTTCCCGCTCCCGTTCGGACCGGTGATCAGCAACCGGTCGCTCCGTCCGAGGTGCACGTCGACGCTCGCCAGCCGTCCGGGGACGGAGACCCCCTCGGCGTGCAGCGACCCGCGGGTCGACGCGGACCCGGGCGGGGCGGTGAACCGCAGCGGGTCGGGTGGTCGGGGGACCTCGTCCTCGTGCAACCGCCGCAGCTTCTCGGCGTTGGACCGGACCCGCGACGCCAGTGCCTCCTGCACCCGCCCACCCTTGAAGTCGTACTGCATCTTGTCGTTGTCCTTGCGGTCCCGCTGGTGGTTCACGGTGCGCGCCACCGCGTCCCCGGTGCTGCCGAGCCGTTCGACCTCGGTCTCCCACTCGGCCCGGGCCGCTTCCCAGCGTCGCCGCTCGGCGGCCTTCGCGACGAGGAAGTCGCCGTAGCCGCCGGGGTAGCGCTTCGCCCCGGTCTCGTGGTGCGGGTCGACCTCGACGAGTTCGCGCGCGACGGCATCGAGGAACTCCCGGTCGTGGCTGACGACGACCGTGGTTCCCCACCGGGAGCGGAGGTGGTCCTCCAGCCAGTGGGCGGCGTCGTCGTCGAGGTGGTTGGTCGGCTCGTCCAGCAGCAGGACCTCCGGCGCCGCGGCCAGCAGCGCGGCCAGGTGCAGCCGGGACCGTTGCCCGCCCGACAACGTGGCGAGTTCGCGGGACCGGTCGAGGAACGGCAGGCCCAGGCCGGCCAGCGACTGCTCCACCCGGACGTCGGCGTCGTAGCCGCCGCGGAGTTCGAAGGCCGTCTGGACCTCGCCGTACTCGGTGAGGACCTCGTCGAGGTCACCGCCCGCGGCCATCCGTCCCTCGAGGTCGACCATCCGACGCTGCAGGGTGCGCAGGTCGGCGAGGGCCGCGTCGAGCACCTGCCCGACGCTCGTGCGCGAGGGGGCGCCGGCGTCCTGCGGCAGGTGGCCGATGCCGCCCTCCGCGGTCGCGACGACCCGGCCGGAGTCGGCGGGTTCGGCACCGGCGAGGACGCGCAGCAGGGTGGACTTGCCGCAGCCGTTCTCGCCGATCACCCCGGTGACCCGACCGGGGGAGAAGGCGAGGGTGAGGGAGTCGAGCACGACGACGTGGTCGTAGCTCTTGGTGACCTCGCGCAGGGCGAGGGAGGTCGTGGTGACGAGAGGCACGGGGGCTCCAGGGACGTACGCCGAAGGAGGACCCGCGCGACGGCAGCGGGTCCGGGGGATCGGGCACGTCAGACGAGCACCGCAGAGGCTCCTCGGGTCGGCAGCAGGACGAGGTCGATGCTGCTCCCGCCCGGCCGACGGTCGCAACCTCTTTTTCAGGGGTCCGGGGGCGATCGGGGAGGTGCGGGGCCGAGTCGTAGAGTCGCCCCGTGAGCACCGAGGCCACCACCGTCCGCCCCTCCGAGGGTCCCTCCGCAGGTTCCACGTTGCCGCGGACGTCGCCGTCCGCCCAGGGGGTCGACGCACGCGGCATCGCCGCCTTCGTCGACGCCCTCGAGAACACCCCCGGCGTCGAACCGCACAGCCTGCAGGTCCTGCGTCACGGCGCGGTCGTCGCGGAGGGGTGGTGGGCGCCCTACGCGCCGCAACGGCCGCACCTGCTGTACTCCCTCAGCAAGAGCTTCACCTCCACCGCCCTGGGTTTCGCCGTCGCCGAAGGGCTCGTGGACCTCGACGCCACGGTGCTCTCCTACTTCCCCGAGTTCGACGCCGAGGTCACCGACGACCGGGCCCGGCGGATCCTCGTCCGCCACGTCGCGAACATGGCCAGCGGCCACCGCGAGGAGACCCTCGAGCGGGCCCTGCAGCACCCCTCGGGCGACATCGTCCGCGGCTTCCTGCAGATTCGGCCCGACGAGGAACCGGGCACGCTGTTCTGCTACAACCAGCCCTGCACCTTCTCGGTGTCGGCCATCGTGCAGCGCCAGTCCGGCCAGGGGCTGCTGGAGTTCCTGCGCCCGCGGCTGCTCGAACCCCTCGGCATCGACCCCGCCGGTGTCGGCTGGTTGCTCGACGGGCAGGACCGCGAACTCGGGTTCTCGGGTTTCCACGCCCAGACCGAGGCGATCGCGAAGCTCGGCCAGCTCTACCTGCAGCGCGGGGTCTGGAACGGCGAACGGTTGCTGCCGGAGGCCTGGGTCGCCGAGGCGACGCGCTCGCACATCGACAACTCCTCCTTCAACACCAACCCCGACTGGGGGCAGGGGTACGGGTTCCAGTTCTGGATGGCCCGCCACGGCTACCGCGGGGACGGGGCCTACGGGCAGTTCTGCGTCGTGCTCCCCGAACAGGACGCCGTCGTGGCGGTCACCTCGCAGAGCCCGGACATGCAGGCCGTCCTCGACGCCCTCTGGGAGCACCTGCTGCCGGCCCTGGACGCCACGGAACTCCCCGGGGCCGACGTGGAAGACCAGCTGGTGCAACGGTTGTCGAACCTCGTGCTGCCCACTGCGGGCGGGACGCCGGCGACGGGAGAGTTCACCCCGGCCGCCGGGAACCAGCAGTCGACGCTGACCGGGGTCGTCGTCGCCGACGGCGAGGTCGTCCTGCACGACGCGGGATCGGAACTGCGGGCCGCGATCGGCGAGGGTGAGTGGGCCGTGACCGGGCCGCTGGCCGTGACGTCGACGCCGGACGGGATCGACGTGGTCTTCGTCGAGACCCCGCACCGGTTGCACCTGGGTCTCCACGGTTCGGAGTTCACCGCGACCTGGGAGACCGTCCCGCTGCACGCCTCCGCGCTCTCGATCCTGCGCAAACCCGTCCGTGACTGATCCGGTCCGTCGACGGTGATCCGGCTGCGCCGGGCCGGGGACCTCGACCGCGACGCCGTGCTGGCGATCGCGGCCGGGGCTCCCGTGGAACTCACCCCTGAACTCCGCGAGTCCCTGGTGTCCTCCCGGGCGGCCGTCCTGGCCGCGCTGGAGGGATCGGGGCCGGTCTACGGGGTGACCACCGGCATGGGCGCGATGGCCGGGATCACCCTGGACGCCCGGGCCCGGGCGAGGCACCAGGCGAACCTCGTCGTGGGCCGGGCCGTGGGGTCGGCGCCGTGGTTGCCGGAGCCTGCCGCGCGGGCGGTGCTGGCCGTCCGGTTGCGGACGTTCCTGCACCCCGAGGCCGGGGTCTCCCCGGAGTTGTGCGGGCGGTTGGTGGAGTTGCTGAACTCCGGGATCCACCCGCAGGTCCCGTGGCGCGGCAACGGGGCGGCGGGGGAGATCATCCCGCTCGCCCACGTCGGGGCCGTCGCGCTCGGGGGTTCGGGAACCCTCGACGGGCGCTCGTTGCCACCCTTCGCGTTCGGGACCAAGGAAGGGGTGGCGTTCCTCGAGGGCGTGCCCGTCGCCACCGCGCTCGCCGTCCTGCACGAGGCCGAGGCACAGACCCTGCTGGCCCAGGCGGAGCTCGTCCTCGCCGCCTCGAGCGAGGTCCTGCGCGCGAGCCACGACCCCGTGCGGGAGGGGGTCGCGCGCGGTGACGACGTCCTGGCCGGGGTGCTCGGGCGGTTGCGGTCGCGTCGGCCGGTCGGTGACGTCCACGGCCTGCAGGCCCCGCTGTCGGTCCGGGTCGGAGCGGCCGCCTGCGCGCTGGTGCACCGCCGCCGCGTCGCCCTGGGGGACGCCGTCGACCGGGCGCTGGACGGGGTGACCGACTCGCCCGCGTTCCTCGACGGCGCGTTCACCGGTACCGCCGGGTTCGCCGGGACCGACCTGGCCGCCGACTCCGACGCCCTCACGGCGGCCCTGGTCCACCTCGCGGACACCGGTGCCGCGCGCACCCACCGGATGCTCGACACCCGCCAGACCGGCCTCCCCCCGCAGCTCTCACCGCAACCGGGGGTCGAGGCGGGGCTCGTCGCCGTCCACAAGCGGGCGGTCGGGGTCGTGCACCGGCTGCGGCGCTTCGCCCTCCCCGCGGCGCTGGGGTCGGTCGAGACGTCGCTGGGGCAGGAGGACGTGCAGAGCTTCGCGCTGGAGTCCGCGGAGTGCCTGGCCGAGGGCCTCGCCGGGGTGCGCGAGGTGCTGGCCGTGGAACTGCTCGCCGTGCACCGCGCCCGGTTGCTGCGCGGGGGCCTGCCGGGCCTGTCGGGCGAGGTCGTGGCCGCCCTCGACGAGGTCGCCGCCGCGCTGGGTGAGGACGTGCGCGACCGCCCCTACGGACGCGACCTCGACCGGCTCACCGAGCTGCTGGGCCACGGCTGGGGAACCGCCACCGCCGGCGCGCGGTGACCTCGCGCCGGGACCCTCTCCGCCCGTCCGGACACCGTCGGGCCGGACGTCAGGCGCGCAGCGCCGCCGTCGAGGCGCGCACGACCAGCTCGGGCCGGAACGTCACGGGCTCGGGCACCTCGCCGTCCCCCTCGAGGGCCAGCAGTTGCTCCACCGCCGCGGCGACGATGGCGTCTTCGTCCCACGCCATCGTCGTCAGGCCGGGGGCGACGAGGCCGGCGAGCTGGTGGTCGTCGAACCCGACGACGGAGAGGTCGTCGGGGATCCGCAGCCCGAGGTCGCTCGCCGCGCGGTAGACGCCGAAGGCCAGGGAGTCGGAGAGGCAGAACACCGCGGTCGGGCGGTCCGGGACGGACAGGAGCAGCGCGGCGGTCCCGGCGGCCTGTGCGGGCGATGCCGCGGCGGGGACGACGAGCAGGTCGAGGCCGAGGTCCCCGGCGACCTCCACGGCCAGCAGTTCCGAGGGACGTCCCGGCGTGGAGGGCAGCGACGGGGTCAGCAGGGCGATCCGTCGGTGACCGAGCGCCCGCAGGTGGTCCATCGCCGTGGTCACGCCGAAGCGGTTGTCGAAGAGGACCGCTCCGCTGGCGGGGCGGCCGGGGAGCGCGTCGCCGATCGACACCACGGCCGTCGAGGGCGGCAGCAGCGACCAGTAGTCGGCGGAGGGGTCCACGGGGGAGACGAGGGCCCCGTCGACGCGCTGGGCCGCGAACCGTTGCACCACACGACGTTCCGCCGCGGGGTCGGCGTCGGCGTCGGCGATCGTGGCGTCCCGGTCGGCGGTGCGCAGGGCCCGGGTCAGCATCACCGAGAGGTCCTGCTGCCACAGGTCGCGCAGGGAACCGCTCACGCCGATCGTCCCGGTGCGCCCGCTCGCGAGCGCCCGGGCGATGGGGTCGACGTGGTAGCCGAGCTCGACGGCGAGGGTCTGGACCCTGGCGATGGTCGCGGCGGAACCGCGGGTCCCGCGCAGGGCGTAGGAGGTGGCGGCGAGGGAGAGTCCGGCCGCGTCGGCGACGTCCTGCAGAGTGCGGCGCGCTTCCTTCGGCACGGAGTGGACAGTAGTCGTGCCCGGCCGCGCCGCACGGCGAGCTCGCCCCCGGGGCAGGGACCCGACTTGACGAACGCTTGAGTGAAGCGCTTCACTCGTCGATGGGAGTGAAGCGCTTCACGGAACGAACCGAGGAGGGGCCGTGCGCACCGACTGCCACCAGCACCTGTGGCCCGCACGACTGCTCGACGCCCTCCGCGAACGCACCACCCCGCCCTTCCTCGACGGCTGGACCCTGCACCTGCCGGGGGAGCCGCCCTGCCCGATCGACCCCGCCGCCCACGACGTGGCGACGCGCGCGGCCGCCGAGACCGCCGACGGCACCGGACGGGCGCTGGTCTCGCTGTCCTCCCCGCTCGGTCTCGAGCACCTGCCGGGGGAGGACGCCGACCCGCTCCTCGCGGCCTGGAACGACGGTGCGCTGGAGCTGCCCGACCCGTTCCGGGTCTGGGCCGCCGCGGGGGTCACCGACCTCGACCCCGGCTCGCTGGCCAAGACCCTGCGCCAGGACCGCGTCGTCGGGCTGCAGCTGCCCGCGACGGCGTTCGCCGACCCGCGGGCCGTCGCGCGGCTGGAACCCCTGCTGGCCGAGTGCGAACTGGCCGACAAGCCCGTCCTGATCCACCCGGGTCCCGCCCCGGTCTGCGACACCAGCGACCTCCCCGCCTGGTGGCCGGCGCTCGTGCCCTACGTGCAGCAGCTGCACGCGTCCTGGCTGGCGTGGCACGTCGGGGGCCGGGAGCGACACCCGACCCTGCGGATCGCGTTCGTCGCGCTCGCCGGACTCGCTGCGCTGCACCACGAACGTCTCGCCGCCCGGGGTGGCGCGCTGGGCCGCCTGGACCCCCTCGTGCACTACGAGACGAGTTCCTACGGACCGCGCGCGATCGACGCCCTCGTCCGCGTCGTCGGGGTCGACCCGTTGGTGCTCGGGACCGACCGGCCCTACGCCCAACCGTTCGACGCCACCGACCTCCCGGGTTTCGGCGCGGCCTTCGCCCACGCCCTGACCCGTTCCAACCCCGCCCACCTCCTCGAAGGGACACCCCGGTGACCATCGCCCTCGAAACCCCGACCGCCCACGAAACCCCGACCGCCCCCGGCTCCACCGGTCTGCCCGCCGCACCGGGGCGCACCCTCTCCCCCCGCGAGCTCAAGGACTGGGTCGAGCGGGCCGCGGCCACCCCGCAGGCCTGGGAGCACCTCGTCCGCCACGACACCGGTGGCCGCCACTTCGTCTCCCTCTACCGCGACGGTGACGTCGACGTCTGGCTGCTGTGCTGGAACACCGTCGACGACACCGGCTGGCACGACCACGACACCTCCTCCGGGGCCGTGGCCGTGACCCGCGGTGCCGTCGTCGAGGCCAACCCGCGGATGGGTGGCGAGCCCTTCGTGCGCACCGTCGAGGCCGGCCGTTCGTTCGCCTTCGGCCCCGACCACATCCACCGCATGTCCGGTGCCGTCGACGGTTCCGTCTCGATCCACGCCTACTCGCCGCCGTTGTGGCGGATGGGTCAGTACTCGATCAGCCCCTCGGGTGTGATGCGCCGGATGTCGGTCAGCTACGCCGACGAGCTGCGCCCCCTCGACGCCTAGCCTGCTCCCGTGCCCGCACTGGACCTCGACGTCGTCTGGAACTCCGGAGCCTCCGGTGTCCCCGAACCGCCCGTCCAGGTCCACCGGGCCCGGGCGGACACGGTCGTCCTGCGCCAGAGCATCGCCACCCACTTCGAGGCGCCGTTCCTGTACCTGCTGTTCGGGTCGCGACGGGCGCTCCTGCTCGACACCGGGGCCGTCTCGGACCCGGCCGGATTCCCGGTGCGCGAGACCGTCGACGGGTTGGTCGCGGAGTGGCTCACCGAGCACCCGCACCCCGGCTACGGACTCGTCGTGGCCCACACCCACGCCCACGGCGACCACGTCGCCGGTGACGCGCAGTTCCGCGACCGGCCGGCGACGCTCGTCGTCGGCCACGACGTCGCCGCCGTGCACGCGTTCTTCGGCATCGAGCCCAGCGCCGACGGGACGTGGGGAACCGGTCGCCTCGACCTGGGTGGACGCGACCTCGGGGTGCTCCCGATCCCGGGCCACCACCCGACGTCGATCGCCGTGCACGACCCCGCCACCCGCACGGTCCTCACCGGCGACACGTTCTACCCGGGCCGCCTCTACGTCGACGACTTCCCGGCGTTCTCCCGGTCGCTGGCGCGGCTGCAGCGCCTCGTCCGCGACGCCGGGGTCGAGCACCTGCTCGGAGCCCACGTCGAGATGTCCGACGTCGCCGGCGTGGACCACCCCCGCGGCTCGACCCGCCACGACGGCGAGGCCCCGCTGCCGATGACCCCCGCCCAGCTCGACGCCGTGGTGGCCGCCGCCGCGAGCACCGGCGGGGCGCCCGGACGCCACGTCTTCGACGACGTCGCCATCTGGATCGACTAACTGGACCGATCAGCTCGGCGGCACCCGCACCAGCAGCGCCAGGTCGGCGACCCGCGCCACGACGGCCTCCACGTCCGGCCCGATCGGCATGTCGCGGGAGTCGTGCTCCAGGAACTCGTCGAACACCGCGAACAGCGCCGAGGCGCCGGGGGACAACCGGTCCGGTGCGGCCCGCAACGCCCGGACCGCCGCGAGCGCTTCGATCGCCAGCACCACGGGAGCCAGCTCCGCGGTCTGGCGCAACGCCCGCGCGCCCTGGGTCGCGAAGCTCGCGTGCTCCTCCAGCCCCAGGGAGATGCTGACCGTCCCCGACGTCGAGGGCGCCGTCGCCGGGCGCAGCTCGGCCAGCACGTCCTGCACCACGTACTCGCCGATCATCAACCCCGACGACCCGCGCGGGCCCGCCGCGAGGAACGCCCGCAGGCCGGTGTGCTCGGGACGCAGCAGCAGCGCGAGCCGCGCGGCGGACAGCGTCAGCACCCCGAAGGTGGTGGCGCGCAACGTGTCCAGGGCCGTCGCCAGCGACGCGGCGTGGAACTGGCCGTGGTGGAACACCCCGTGCGGGGAGACGAGCGGGTTCTCCCCGGGCGTCGAGGCCTCCAGCAGCAGCACGTCCTCGAGGGCCTGCGCCGCCGTGAACGCGGGCGCGAGGACCTGCGGCGCGGTGCGCAACGCGAACGGGTCCTGCAACCGCACCGGCTCGGGCCCGTCGGCGACCAGCGCGGACAACGTCGCCGCCACCCCCCGCTGACCGGGGTGCGCGCGGGCCGCGTGGACGGGGGAGGCCCACGCCTCCGGGTTCCCGCGCAGCGCGAGGAACGACAGCGCCGAGATCCCCACCCCCGCCGCCAGCAGCTGGCGCAACCGGGCCAGCGCCAGCGACGCCGTGGCCAGGGTCAGGGCGTGCGAGGAGATGAGCGGCAGCGCGTCGGCCGCCCCCAGCGCGACGGGCGCGACCCCGCCGCGGGCCCACGGCCGCTCGCCGACCAGGGTCAGCCCCAGCTCGGCCAGCGACGCGAGGTCGGAGGTCCCGATCCCGCCGAAGCGGTGCATCGTCGGCAGCGCGTCGGACTCGACCGCGTCGGCCAGGGCCCCCAGGACCGGCGGGCTGATGCCCGCCCCGAGCTGGGCGTGCGCCCCGGCCAGCAGCTGGTTCAACCGGATCAGCAGCGCGGCGCGCGTCGTCGCCTCGTCCTCCACCGGACCCAGCGAGGCCGCGTGCGAACGGAGCAACCGCAACCCGTGCGCCCGCGGGTGCTCGGCCTGCTCCTCCTCGACCTCGACGTCCTTGTTGGCGCCCACGCCCGTCGTCGCCCCGTAGACGGCTCCGCGCTCACGGGCCGCGCCCATCGCCTCGTGCAACGCCTCCAACCGAGCGAGCACGACCCGGTCCACGACCGGCCGCGCGCGGCCCGACGCCAGGTCGGCGAGGTCCTCCAGCGGCAGCGCGTGCCCCGCCACCGGGACCCCGCGAGTCGCGGGCGGGACGGCCTCGTGCTCCACTCTTCCTCCGCGGCCGGTTCGATCAGGTGCAGGTTGCGATCAGGTGCAGGTTGCGATCAGGTGCAGGTTGCGATCAGGTAAAGCCTGGTCGTGCCTGGCCGTGCCTGGTTGACCCGACCACGACCACCGCCAACCATGTACCAGCCCGAGACCACAGCACCGCAGGCGCGCCCCGTGGGCTCGTCGGTTCAACCCAGGAGCCGCCCGTGATCACGTTCGAGGCCGTCCGCAAGCAGTTCCCCGACGGGACGGTGGCGGTCGAACAGCTCGACCTCGAACTGCCCACGGGCCAGATCACGGTCTTCGTGGGCCCCTCCGGATGTGGCAAGACGACGTCCCTGCGCATGATCAACCGGATGATCGAGCCGACCGGTGGGCGCATCACCATCGACGGCGACGACGTCCGCAGCAAGGACCCCGCGGCCCTACGCCGCGGCATCGGCTACGTCATCCAGCACGCGGGCCTCTTCCCCCACAAGACCGTCCTCGACAACGTCATGACGGTCCCCAAGCTCGTCGGCCGCGGCAAGCAGCGTCAGGTCGCCCTCGAGCTGCTCGAACGCGTCGGCCTGCCGACGGCCTTCGCCGACCGCTACCCGGCCCAGCTCTCCGGCGGCCAGCAGCAGCGCGTCGGCGTCGCCCGGGCGCTCGCGGCCGACCCGCCCGTCATGCTCATGGACGAACCGTTCTCCGCCGTCGACCCCATCGTGCGCGGTCAGCTCCAGGAGGAGTTCCTCCGGCTGCAGGGCGAGCTCGGCAAGACCATCGCCATCGTCACCCACGACATCGACGAGGCCATCACGCTGGGGGACCGCATCGCCGTCTTCCGCGAGGGCGGCCACCTCGCCCAGGTCGGGTCCCCCCGGGACCTGCTGACGAAACCGGCCGACGACTTCGTCCGCCACTTCGTCGGCCGTGACCGCGGCTACCGCGGGCTCTCCTTCGAGGGCCTGCAGGACCTCCCCGTGCGGCCCGTCACCGACGAGACCTTCACCACCCTCGCCCTGGACGAGGCCGGGCGCCCCGTGGGGGTCGACGGCTTCCGCGCCGGCGACTCGCTGCGCACCGTCATCGACCTGACCCTGACCTCCCCGCACGGGATCGCCGTCCAGGTCGACGACGAGGGCCGCGCGACGGGGTTCGTGCACCACCACGACGTCGTCGACCTGCTGGAGAAGCGCCGGTGAGCTCGATCCTCGACTACCTCCGCGACAACTCCGGGATCGTCCTCGACGCCCTCGGCCAGCACGTGCTGCTCGCCGTCATCCCGCTCGTCGTCGGGGTGGTCGTGGCGCTGCCCATCGGCTACCTCGGGGTGCGGTTCGGCTGGCTCTACCACCCGATCCTCAACATCTCCGGCGTCGTCTACGCGATCCCGTCGCTGGCCATCTTCGTCACCCTGCCCTACGTGCTCGGGACGAAGATCCTCTCCCCGGTGAACATCGTGGTGGCGCTCGCGATCTACACGGTGGCGCTGATGTCGCGGACCGTCGCCGACGGTCTGCGCTCCGTCGACCCGGCGCTGACGGAGGCCGCGACGGCCATGGGCTACAAGCGGACCCGTCGCCTCCTCGAGGTCGAGCTCCCGCTGGCGGCGCCCGTCATCCTCGCCGGGGTCCGGGTCGCGGCGGTCTCGAACATCTCCCTCGTCAGCGTCGGGGCCCTGCTGGGGATCGGTGGCCTCGGGGCCCTGTTCACCCGCGGGTTCCAGCTCTTCTACACCGCACCGATCGTGGTCGGGATCGTGCTCTCGATCCTGCTCGCCGCGATCGCCGACGTGGTGATCGTGCTGTTCCAGCGGGCCGTCACCCCGTGGACCCGAGCCGGGGCGGGGGCCTGACGTGAACGACACCCCGTACCTGCTCGACCCCGCCCACTGGGACTGGGGGACCACCGGTTCGATCCCGCACCTGCTGGTGACCCACCTCGGCTACACCGCGATCTCGGTGCTCGTCGGCTTCGTCATCGCCTTCCCGATCGGGCTGCTCATCGGCCACACCGGCAAGGGCTCGTTCCTGGCCATCAACGCCGGCAACGCCGGCCGGTCGCTGCCGACGCTGGGGCTGCTGAGCCTGCTCGTGGTGCTGATGGGGCTGCGGTTCACCCCCGTCCTCATCGCGCTCGTCGTGCTGGTCATCCCACCGATCCTGACCTCGACCTACGCGGGGTTGCGCTCGGTGGACCGCAACGCCGTCGACGCGGCGAAGGGGATGGGCATGACGTCCACCCAGGTGCTGTTCCGCGTCGAACTGCCGATGGCGCTGCCCGTCGTGTTCGGCGGGCTGCGTGCCGCGGTGCTGCAGGTCGTCGCGACGGCCACCGTCGCGGCCTACGTCGGGCAGTCCGGTCTCGGTCGCCTGCTGGTCGACGGCCTCGCCGTCAACGACTACGGCCGGGTCGTCGCGGGGGCCGTCGTGGTCGCCGCGCTGGCCATCGTCCTCGACCTGCTGCTCGGTCTCGTGCAGCGCTACGTCGTCTCGCCGGGGATCACCGGGCGCGGTCTGGGCCGCGCACGGGCCACGGGATCCGTGGCAGAGTCCCCCGAAGAAGTTGAACTCGTTGGTGCTGGATCGTCGAAAGGCTCGTCATGAACCGCCGGAACCTCCTCGGACTCGCCCTGGTGGGCTCCCTCAGCGCGACCCTGGCCGCGTGCGGTGGTGGGGACGACCCGTTGTCCACGACCGACACCTCCTCGGGGTCGGCCGACAGCGCGACGGTCATCGTCGGCTCGGCGAACTTCCCCGAGAGCGAACTGCTGGCCGAGATGTACTCGCAGGTCCTCGAGAAGGCCGGCGCGAAGGTCACCCGCAAGTTCAACATCGGGGCCCGCGAGGTCTACCTCAAGGCCCTCGACGACGGCTCGATCGACTTGCTGCCCGAGTACAACGGTGCTCTGCTCGCCGGCCTCTCCGACAGCGGCAGCGCCCCGGAGGGTGTCTCCACCCCCGAGCAGGTCCTCGACGCGCTGAAGAAGGTCCTGCCCAAGGGCACCGAGGTGCTCGAGCAGTCCGCGGCCGAGGACAAGGACACCCTCTCGGTGTCCGCGGCCACCGCGAGCCAGTACAACCTCAAGACCTTCGAGGACCTGGCGCCCGTCGCCAAGGACCTCGTCTGCGGGGCCGGTCCGGAGTTCCAGGAGCGCTACCAGGGCCTCGTCGGTCTCAAGCAGCTCTACGACGTGGAGTTCAAGGAGTTCAAGGCCCTCGACGCGGGTGGCCCGCTGACCGTCGGTGCGCTCGTGGACGGTTCCATCCAGGTCGGCAACATCTTCTCCACCGACTCCTCCATCGCGACGAACAAGTTCGTCTCCCTCGAGGACACCAAGAACCTCTTCCTCGCGCAGAACATCCTGCCGCTGATCCGGTCCTCCAAGAACACCTCGCAGATCACCGACGCCCTCAACGGGCTGTCGGCGAAGCTGACCACCGAGGACCTGACCAAGTACCTCGCCGAGGTCCAGGTCGACAAGAAGCCGTCGGCCACCGTCGCGAAGGACTACCTGACCTCCCTCGGCCTCCTCTGAGCCGGTGACGTCCGGCCGCCGCGCGCCGGCGCGCAGCGGCCGGACGGGCTTGACCTGGAGTCGACTCCAGGTCCTAGCGTCAGGGGCATGACTCAGACCCACCAACGCACCCCGCAGGAACCGGTCGGCTCGGGGTTCGGTCACGACTCCACCGCGGCCGAGGTCCTCGAGGGCATCGACCTCACGGGGAAGCTCGTCGTCCTCACCGGTGGCTACTCGGGCATCGGCCTCGAGGCGACCCGGGCCCTGACCGCGGCCGGAGCCCACGTCGTGGTCCCCGCCCGTCGCCCGGAGCACGCCGCCGCGGAACTGGGCGGCATCGGCGAGGTCGCGGAACTCGACCTCGGTGATCAGGGCAGCATCGCCCGGTTCGCGAACACCTTCCTCGACTCCGGCCGCAGCATCGACGCCTTCATCGGCAACGCCGGGATCATGGCGAACCCGCTGACCCGCATCGAGGGTGGGTGGGAATCGCAGTTCGGGACCAACCACCTGGGTCACTACGCCCTCGTGAACCGGTTGTGGCCGGCGATCGCCGCGGGTGGCGGCCGCGTCGTGTCGCTGTCGAGTTCCGCCCACCACCGTTCCGGCATCCGGTGGGACGACGTGATGTTCGAGCGCTCCGAGTACGACAAGTGGGCGGCCTACGGCCAGGCCAAGACGGCCAACGCGCTGTTCGCGCTCCACCTCGACGTCCTCGCTGCGCCGCGAGGGGTCCGGGCCTTCTCGGTGCACCCTGGGGGGATCATGACCCCGCTGCAGCGCCACCTCCCCCGCGAGGAGATGGTGAACCTCGGTTGGATCGACGCCGACGGGAACCTCCTGATGGAGGGGTTCAAGACCCCCGCCGGGGGCGCCTCGACGGAGGTCTGGGCGGCGACGAACCCGAAGCTGGACGGACTCGGCGGGGTGTTCTGCGAGGACTGCGAGATCGCCCTGCCCGTCGACGCCGAGCGCCCGCGGTTCACCGTTGGAGTGGCCCCGCACGCGACCGACCCCGAGGCCGCGGCCCGGCTGTGGGCGCTGTCGGCGGAACTGACCGGCGTGGACGCCTTCGCCTGAGTCGTCCCCACGCGAACGGCCGACGGTCCGGCAGGGTTCTCCCCGCCGGACCGTCGGCCGTCGTCAGTTCCGGGTGGTCCGGGTGGTCCGGGTGGTCAGCGTCAGGCGGGGACCAGCCAGGTGACGCCGAGCGGCGGGACGCGCAGGGCGGTGGAGAACTGCTGACCGTTCCAGGCCACGTCCTCACCCTGCAGGACGCCGGCGTTCACCACACCCGACCCCGCGAACTCCTCGGCGTCGGTGTTGAGGATCTCGCGCCACGGCCCCGCGCTGGGCAGGCCGACGCGGAAGTCCTCGTAGGCGGCACCGGAGAAGTTGCAGACCGCGACGAGCGGTTTGCCGTCGGTGGACCGGCGCACGAACGAGATGAGGTTGCGCTGGTTGTCGGAACCGTCGATCCACTGGAAGCCCTCGGACGTGAAGTCGTCGGACCACAGTTCGGGCCGGTCCTTGTAGACGGCGTTCATGGTCGACACGAGGCGGTGCAGACCCTGGTGCCACGGGGTGTCCAGCAGCCACCAGTCCAGGGAGCGGGACTCCGACCACTCGGCCTCCTGGCCGAACTCCGAGCCCATGAACAGCAGCTGCTTGCCGGGGTGGGACCACATGTAGGCGAGGTACGCGCGGACGTTGGCGAGCTGCTGCCAGCGGTCGCCGGGCATCTTGCGCAGCAGCGAGCCCTTCCCGTGCACGACCTCGTCGTGGGAGATCGGGAGGGTGAAGTTCTCGGTGAACGCGTAGACGAGGCTGAACGTGAGCTCACCGTGGTGGTACTGGCGGTTCACCGGGTCCTGCGCGAAGTAGCGCAGCGAGTCGTTCATCCAGCCCATGTTCCACTTCAGGCCGAACCCGAGACCGCCACCGCTGGTGGGGGCCGTGACGCCCGGGTAGGCCGTGGACTCCTCGGCGATCATCATGATGCCCGGGGTGCGCTTGTAGGCGGTGGCGTTGGCCTCCTGCAGGAAGGCGATCGCCTCGAGGTTCTCCCGGCCGCCGTAGCGGTTGGGGACCCACTCACCCTCGTTGCGGGAGTAGTCCAGGTAGAGCATGGAGGCGACCGCGTCGACGCGCAGGCCGTCGGCGTGGAACTCCTCCAGCCAGTACAGCCCGGAGGCGACGAGGAAGTTGCGGACCTCGCTGCGCCCGAAGTTCGGGATGTAGGTGCCCCAGTCCATGTGCTCGCCGAGGCGGGGGTCGGGGTGCTCGTAGAGCGCAGTGCCGTCGAACTTCGCGAGGGCGAACTCGTCCTTGGGGAAGTGCCCGGGGACCCAGTCGATGATGACGCCGATGCCGGCCTGGTGGAGGGCGTCGACGAGGTGACGCAGCTCGTCGGGGGAGCCGAAGCGGGAGGTGGGCGCGAAGTAGCCCGTGACCTGGTAACCCCAGGATCCGCCGAACGGGTGTTCCATGACGGGCAGGAACTCGACGTGGGTGAAGCCCGCCGCGCTCACGTAGTCGACGAGCTCGGTCGCCAGGTCGGTGTAGCTCAGCCCCTGCTTCCAGGACCCGAGGTGCACCTCGTAGACCGAGACCGGCCCGTCCTGGGCGCTGCGGGCGGCGCGCTGCTCCAGCCACTCCGCGTCGTTCCAGGCGTAGGAGGACTCGGTGACGACCGAGGCCGTCGCGGGCGGGACCTCGCTGGCGCGGGCCATCGGGTCGGCCTTCTGACGCCAGTGGTCGTCGGCGCCGAGGATCTCGAACTTGTAGCGGGACCCCGCGCCCACCCCGGGCACGAAGATCTCCCAGACCCCGGAGGACCCCAGCGAGCGCATCCCGTGCTCGCGGCCGCTCCAGTGGTTGTGGTCGCCGACGACGCGCACCGCCTTCGCCGCGGGCGCCCACACGGCGAACGCCGTGCCCTCGACGGCCCCCAGCGGCCCGTTCCAGCGCTTGACGTGGCTGCCGAGGACGTTCCACAGCTCCTCGTGACGGCCTTCGCCGATGAGGTGCAGGTCGACCTGGCCCACGGTGGGGAGGAAGCGGTACGGGTCGTCGACCACGACCGGTTCCGCACCGGGGTAGGTCACCTCGACGCGGTAGTCGCCGACCGACCCGCCCGGCTGGACGCCGACCCAGACGCCGTCGTACTCGTGGACGAGGCCGACGCGGCTGCCGTCCTCGGTCACGACGGTGACGGCGGAGGCGAAGGGCTTGAGGACCCGGTAGGTGAGCGCGTCACCGTCGGGGTGGGCGCCGAGGACCGAGTGCGGGGACCAGTGCGCCCCGGCGGCGGCCCGGGCCAGGTCGTCGGCGTCGACGGGGCGGGGGGTCGGGGCGGGGGAGGGGGCTTCACTGGACATGGTCGGAGTCTCCCGTGGTGATCAAGACCTCGCCTCTCAGGACGGGTCGGCGGAGGCGGTCTGGAGCAGGCGGTGGACGGCGTCGAGGGGGATGTGCAGCCAGTCGGGCCGGTTGCGGGCCTCGTAGACGACCTCGTAGAGGGCCTTGTCGAGTTCCAGCGCGGCCAGCAGGACCGCCTGGTCCCCGGCGCGCGGGTCGGTACCGACGACCTCGGTGTAGCCCGCGAGGAACGCCTCGCGGCACGCCTCGTCCCAGCCACCGGGGTCGGGGACGGTCGAGGCCGCGTAGTCGAAGGACCGCAGCATGCCCGCGACGTCGCGCAGCGCGAGGTCGGGCACGCTGCGTTCGGCGAGCGGTCGCAGCGGCTCGCCCTCGAAGTCCAGCAGGACCCAGCCGCGGGTGGTGGAGTGCAGGACCTGACCGAGGTGGTAGTCGCCGTGGACGCGCTGCAGGGCGGGGGCGTGGGTGACGTGGCGGACGGCGTCGACGCGTGCGCGGGCCGCCTCGGCGACGTCGCGCAGCTGCGGTACGGCGGTGCACGCCCAGGCGACCCGTTCCAGCAGGCCGTCGGCGAGCGCCCCCAACCGGTCCGGGGTCGCGGTCTCGGTGGGCAGTTCCACGGCGAGGACGGCGTGGACCTCGGCCGTGGCCCGACCCAGTTCGCGCGCCTCCGGCGAGAAGTCGCGGCCCTGCGCGACGGCCGCGGTGGCGACGCGCCAGGCGTCCTCGGACCCGGCGAGGAACTCCGTCACGTGCACGAAGTGCCCGACGGCGCGCCCACCCTGAGCGTCGGTCCACTGCCCGTCCACCCAGCCCGAGGGGCGGGGCACGCGGCCGCAGCCGGCGTCGGCGAGCGCCGTCTGGACGACGACGTCGGGGTTGTCGCCCGCGGAGAGGACCCGGAACACCTTGGCGATGAGCGGGGTCTCGCCCTCGTCGGCGGAGACGACGATGGAGGTGTTGGACTGCTCGCCGCTGAGCACCTTGGTCCGGGCCGCCGCGGGGACGGGCAGACCACCGTGGGCGCTGTGGCCGTGCACGCCGAAGTCGCGCGAACCGGCGCCCTCCCCGCTGGCGACGAGGGTCAGCAGGGAGCGGGTGAAGGTCGGGTCGTGCGGCCCGTCGTAGATCCAGGCGCGGACGCCGTCGACGTCGGGCAGTTCGCCGATGAGGGCGTGCGCGAGCGCCTCGTCGGGGGCGGGCCGGACGCTGATGGGGACGGAGTAGACGGTGCGGGGGGCGTCGTCGGCCTCACCGGAGCGGACGGTGAGCGCGACGAGCTGCGCGACGCCGGTCTCGTCGAGCGGGGTGCGTTCGATGCGTTGCACGTGGGCGGCGACCCCCTTGTGCGCGAACCAGCGCTGGGCGGGCGCCCAGTCCCGCAGCAGAGCGGCGATGGCCTCGTCGGAGGCGGTGGAGGTCCGGACGTCGGCGCTCACGAGGTCACCTTCAGCCAGTAGAAACCCCGCGAGCCGAGCGTGACGACCAGCGACCCGTCGGCGTCGACCTGCCCGAAGGCGGCACCGCCGAAGACGTCGCGGACGGTGGCTCCGGCATGGCCCGGCATCCGCAGAGCGGCGGCCTGGGGGTGGTCGGAGAGGTTGTTCAGGCAGAGCACGGTTTCACCTTCCTCTTCGTGCGTCGGCTGCAGCACGCGCAGGAACGCGAGCACCGCCTCGTTGCTGCAGGAGCCTTCCTCGGGGCGTGCCTCGGCGCGCGTCGGGAGCGGCACGTAGGCCCCGCGCCCGAAGGCCGGGTGCGCCCGCCGGACGGCGAGCACGTCGCGGACCCAGTGCAGCAGCGAGGATCCCGTCGCGAGCTGCGCTTCGACGTTCACGGACTGGTAGTGGTAGACGAGCGACTGGATCGTCGGCAGGTACAGCTTGCCGGGGTCGGCGGAGGAGAACCCGGAGTTGCGGTCGGGGGTCCACTGCATCGGGGTGCGGACGGCGTCGCGGTCGTCGAGCCAGATGTTGTCGCCCATGCCGATCTCGTCACCGTAGTAGAGGCACGGACTGCCCGGCAACGACAGGACGAGGGCGTGGATGAGCTGGATCTCCGGTCGGGAGTTGTCCAGCAGCGGCGCGAGCCGGCGGCGGATCCCGACGTTGGCACGCATCCGCGGGTCCGGGGCGTACCAGCCGTACATGGCGGCCCGTTCCTCGGTCGTCACCATCTCCAGCGTCAGCTCGTCGTGGTTGCGCAGGAACGTGCCCCACTGACCGCTGGAGGTGGGGATGTCGGGGGTGGCCGAGAGGATCTCCGAGATCGGGGTCGCCCGCCCCTCCCGCAGCGCGTAGTACAGCCGGGGCATGACGGGGAAGTGGAAGCACATGTGGCACTCCGGGGCATCCTCGGTCCCGAAGTACTCCACGACGTCGAAGGGCCACTGGTTGGCCTCGGCGAGCAGGACGCGGCCGGGGAACTCCTCGTCGACCATCTTCCGCAGCCGGTGCAGGTAGTCGTGGGTCTGGGGGAGGTTCTCGCCGTTGGTGCCCTCCTGGACGTAGAGGTAGGGCACGGCGTCGAGGCGGAAGCCGTCGATGCCCATGTCCAGCCAGAAGCGGACGGTGTCGAACATCGCCTCCTCGACGGCCGGGTTGTCGAAGTTCAGGTCCGGCTGGTGGGAGAAGAAGCGGTGCCAGAAGAACTGCCGCCGGACCGGGTCGAACGTCCAGTTCGAGGTCTCGGTGTCGACGAAGATGATGCGCGCGTCGGGGTACTTCGTGTCGTCGTCGCTCCAGACGTAGAAGTCCCCGTAGGGCCCGTCGGGGTCGTTGCGGCTGGCCTGGAACCAGGGGTGCTGGTCGCTGGTGTGGTTCATGACCAGGTCGATGACGATGCGGATCCCGCGCTGGTGGGCCTCGGTCACCAGGCGCTGGAAGTCGTGCAGGGTCCCGAACTCGGGCAGCACCGCGTTGTAGTCGGAGATGTCGTACCCGCCGTCGCGCAACGGGGAGGCGTAGAACGGCGGCAGCCAGAGGCAGTCGATCCCGAGCCACTGCAGGTAGTCGAGCTTGGCCGCGAGCCCGGCGAAGTCACCGGTGCCGGAACCGTTGGAGTCCGCGAAGGCGCGCACCAGCGCCTCGTAGAAGACCGCCGTCTTGTACCACTGGGGGTCGTTCTTCAGTCCGCCGCGGTCACCGAGCCCGGCGAAGTGGAGACCTTCCACCGTCAGGACCGCACGTGGAACACGTGCGCGGGTTCCTCGTAGGGGTTCAGCCGCACGAAGTCGTGCTCGCCCCACTCGAACTCCGCACCGGTCAGCTCGTCGCGCACGGTGAAGCGTTCCCACCACTCGCGCCCGATCGCGGCCATGTCGAGGTGGACGGTGGTCTCGCGGACGGCGTGCGGGTCGAGGTTCACGACGACCAGGACGAGGTCCTCGGTGCCGTCGGCCTCGACCCGGCGACGGCTGAAGCACAGGACGTTCTCGTCGTCGGTGGCGTGGAAGACGGTGCCCCGCAACTGCTGCAGGGCCGGGTGCGCGGCGCGGGCCTGGTTCAGCTTCTTCAGGTACGGCGCCAGCGACCAGCCCTCGGCCTCGGCCTTGGCGAAGTCGCGGGGACGGAACTGGTACTTCTCGTTGTCGAGCTGTTCCTCGGCCCCCGGACGGGCGGCGTGCTCGACGAGTTCGTAGCCGGTGTAGATGCCCCAGGACGGGCTGAGCAGGGCCGCGAGGACCGCGCGCAGCTTGAACACCGGCGGCCCGCCGTACTGCATGGTCGGGGTGAGGATGTCGTGCGTCGTCGGCCAGAAGTTCGGCACCATGTAGTGCGCGGACTCCTGGGAGAGCTGCTGGACGTACTCACGGATCTCCCAGGCGGCGTTGCGCCACGCGAAGTAGGAGTACGACTGCTGGAACCCGACCTTGGCCAGGGTGTGCATCATCGCCGGCTTCGTGAACGCCTCGGCCAGCCAGATCACCTCGGGGTGCTCGGCGCGCACCTCGGTGATCAGCCACTCCCAGAACTCGACGGGCTTCGTGTGCGGGTTGTCGACGCGGAACAGCGTCACCCCGTGCTCGATCCACACGTCGACGACCCGCTTGACCTCGGCGTAGATGCCGGCGGGGTCGTTGTCGAAGTTCAGCGGGTAGATGTCCTGGTACTTCTTCGGCGGGTTCTCCGCGTAGGCGATCGTGCCGTCGGCGCGCGTGGTGAACCACTCGGGGTGGCTCGCCACCCACGGGTGGTCCGGTGCGCACTGCAGGGCGATGTCCATCGCGACCTCGAGGCCGAGCTCCCGGGCCCGGGCGACGAAGAAGTCGAAGTCCTCGAAGGTGCCCAGGTCGGGGTGCAGCGCGTCGTGTCCGCCCTCGGCCGCGCCGATCGCGTACGGCGAGCCCGGGTCGAGCGGGCCGGCGGTGAGGGAGTTGTTGGGGCCCTTGCGGTTGATCCGCCCGATCGGGTGGACGGGCGTGAGGTAGGCGACGTCGAAACCCATGTCGGCGATCGCGGGCAGCCGCTCGGCGGCGGTGCGGAACGTCCCCGAGACCCAGCGCTGCTCGTCCTCGAGCCAGTGCGCCCCCTCGGAGCGGGGGAAGAACTCGTACCAGGAGCTGAACGTCGCCAGCTTCCGTTCCACCCGCAGGGGGAAGGTCTGGGACGGACTGACCAGGTCGCGGACGGGCAGGGCGTCCAGGACGCCCCGCACGGCGTCGCTGCGCCCGGCGTCGAGACGGTCGTGGTCGCTGCGGGAGGTGTCGCGCAGGCCGTTGGCGGCCTCGCGCAGCACGTCCACGTCCCAGTCGGGACGCCCCGGGGAGGCCGCCGCGCGCTCCATCAGCCGCGCGCCCTCCTCCAGCATGAGGGCGACGTCGACCCCGGCTTCGACCTTGATGGTCGCGTCGTGGTCCCAGGTGCCGTACGGGTCCGACCAGCCCTCGACGCGCAGGCCCCAGTCGCCCTCGGTGTCGGGGGAGAGCGTCGCCACGTAGGCGTCGAGGCCGGCGTTGACCAGCGTCATCCGCGTCGAGGGGCCGTCCGCGCCGTCCGGGCGGACCAGCACCGCGGTCGCGGCGACGGCGTCGTGGCCTTCGCGGAAGACGGTGGCGCGCACGGGGATCAGCTCACCGGGCACGGCCTGGGAGGGCCAGCGGCCGGCGTCGACGACGGGACTCACCCCGAGCACCGGGATGCGCCCCACGACGGGGGTGCTGGTCGCCGTGCTCTGCACGGTCAGCGTCTCGAGGTCTGCGGCGCGGTCGGTCGTCACGGGGCGAACCTACCGAGGGCCACGCCTCCCGTCGCGCGGGAGTGTCCCGAGGAGTCGGGAGGGAGTCGGGCGGGAGTCGGGAAGGTCTCCGCGCGTCGTCGCGGTGGCGTGATCCCGGGGACTAGGGTCCGGCGCGTGAGAGCAATCAGGCGCTTCACCGTCCGCACCGTGCTGCCCGCGCCGTTGGCGCCGCTGGGTGAGCTCGCGAGCAACCTCCGCTGGTCCTGGCACAAGCCCACCCGGGACCTCTTCGAGTCGATGGACCCCGCGGCCTGGGTCGCCGTGCACCGAGAACCCGGGGCGCTGCTGGGCGCCCTCAGCACCGAACGCCTCGAGGCTCTCGCCGCCGACCCGCGGTTCGTGGAGCGGGTCGAGGCCTGCGCGGAGGACCTGCACACCTACCTGGAACGACCGGGCTGGTACGCCACGCTCGGGGCCGACGCGCCGGCGACGGTGGCCTACTTCTCGATGGAGTTCGGCATCACCGGTGCGCTGCCGCAGTACTCCGGCGGCCTCGGGATCCTCGCCGGGGACCACCTGAAGTCCGCGAGCGACCTCGCCGTCCCCATCGTCGGTGTCGGCCTGTTCTACGCCACGGGGTACTTCAAGCAGTCGCTGTCCCGTGACGGCTGGCAGCAGGAGACCTACCCGGTGCTCGACCCCGACGGGCTGCCGCTGTCGCAGCTGCGCGAGACCGACGGCAGCGCCGCCAAGGTCTCCGTCGACCTGCCCGGCGGGCGTCGACTGTGGGCGCAGGTCTGGAAGGCGCAGGTCGGGCGCGTCCCGTTGCTGCTCCTCGACTCCGACGTCGAGGAGAACGACGACGCCGCCCGGGGGGTCACCGACCGTCTCTACGGCGGGGGTGGCGAGCACCGGCTGCAGCAGGAACTCCTCTGCGGCATCGGCGGTGTGCGCGCCCTGCGCCTGCACGCCCGCCTCACCGGGACCCCGCAGCCGGAGGTGTACCACACCAACGAGGGCCACGCGGGGTTCCTGTCGGTGGAACGGATCCGCGAGCACGTCGAGCGGGGACTGAGCTTCGACGAGGCCCTGGAAGCCGTCCGCGCCGCGACGGTGTTCACCACCCACACCCCCGTCCCGGCCGGGATCGACCGCTTCGGCCGCGACCAGATCGAGCTGTACTTCGGCGGCGACAACCCGCTGCCGGGCGTGCCCGTCGAGCGCATCCTGGCGCTCGGGGCCGAGGACTACGAGGGCGGAGACCCCGGCGTCTTCAACATGGCCGTCATGGGGTTGCGGCTCGCGCAGCGCGCCAACGGGGTGTCCCAGCTGCACGGGGCCGTCAGCCGCGGGATGTTCGACGGCCTCTGGCCGGGTTTCGACGCCCCCGAGGTGCCGATCGCCTCGATCACCAACGGCGTCCACGCCCCGACGTGGGTGGCGCCCGAGGTCATCTCCATGGGCCGGCAGTACATCGGCAAGGAGATCGCCCGCGACGGGCTGGGCTTCGAGAAGGTCGGCCAGGTCCCCGACGAGGAGATCTGGCGGACCCGGCGGGTGCTGCGCGGTCGTCTCGTCGAGGACGCGCGGCGGCGGCTGAAGCTGTCCTGGTTGCAGCGGGGGGCCTCCGAGGCCGAGCTCGCGTGGACCAAGGACGTGCTCGACCCCGACGTGCTCACGATCGGTTTCGCCCGCCGCGTCCCGACCTACAAGCGCCTCACGCTCATGCTGCGCGACCCCGAGCGGCTCAAGGCGATGCTGCTGCACCCGCAGCGCCCCGTGCAGCTGGTCATCGCCGGGAAGTCGCACCCGGCCGACGAGACCGGCAAGCGCCTCATCCAGCAGATGGTCCACTTCGCCGACGACCCCGAGGTGCGGCACCGGATCGTGTTCCTGCCCAACTACGACATCACGATGGCGCTCTCGCTCTACCCCGGCTGCGACGTCTGGCTGAACAACCCGTTGCGTCCCTTCGAGGCGTGCGGGACGAGCGGGATGAAGGCCGCGCTGAACGGCGGCCTGAACCTCTCCATCCTCGACGGCTGGTGGGACGAGTGGTACGACGGCGGCAACGGCTGGGCGATCCCCACCGCCGACGGCGTGGAGGACCCCGAGCACCGCGACGACCTCGAGGCCGCCGCGCTCTACGACCTCGTGGAGAACTCCGTCGCCGCGCGGTTCTACGACCGCGACGAACGGGGTCTGCCGGCCCGCTGGCTGGAGATGGTCCGCCACACCCTGGCCTCCCTCGGCCCGAAGGTGCTGGCGAGCCGGATGGTCACCGACTACGTCGAGCAGCTCTACGTGCCGGCCGCCCGGGCCGGCCGTGCGGCGCTCGCGGGTTCCGGGGCCGCGGCCAAGGACCTCGCCGCCTGGAAGAGCACCGTCCGCCGGGCCTGGCCGTCCGTGCGGGTGGACCACGTCGAGAGTTCCGGCGTCGGCGACTCCGCCGAGATCGGCGACGTCGTCCACGTCCGGGGTTTCGTGTCGCTGGGGGAGCTCTCCACCGACGACGTCGAGGTCCAGGTCGTCCACGGCCGGGTCAACGACTCCGACGAACTGCGCCCCTCGGGCACGGTGTCGCTGCACCACGGTGAGTCCTTCGGCGACGGCCGGCACCGGTTCGAGGGGGAGTTCACCCTCCGTCAGACCGGTCCGTTCGGCTACACCGTGCGCGTCCTGCCCCGCCATACGGGGTTGGCCACCCCCGCCGAGCTGGGCCTGGTCGCCAACGCCTGAACCCCGGGTGCCTGGTCACCCCCTCCGAGGGGGGTGACCAGGCCGTGGCGAGCGGGGCCGGGGAGCCCGGATGGGTCGTGTCGACGTCGACAGGTCCGCGCCGGACCCGCCCCGCGCTTCGTGAGGGTTCCGTGTCCTGAACGTGCTTGCGTCCGCCGCGGGCGGTGTCGTAACCTCGCGTAATCCATTGCGCAATGGATTACGTCTTGAGCCACAGGCAAGGGTGCCCATGAGCGAGTGATCAGCCGTCGATCTCCCCACCGCACTCCACCGGCACCGCACGCGTGGTCGCACCCACCGCGCCCCTCGATCCCGTGTCACGAGCTCGCGGTCCGCCGCAGCGGACACCCCCACGCACCACCCGTCTCCGACGGGCCCACCCAGCAACGTCCAGACCTCGTCGAGGTCACCAGGAGGAACTGTCATGCGCGCCACCACCCGCAGAACCCGCACCATCGCCCTCGCCGCCGTGATCCTCGCCGTCCCCACGGCTCTCGCGGGCTGCAGCGCCACGAAGACGGGTGACACGGGCAGCAGCGGCGACAGCGGCGGCACCCTCAAGATCGGTCTGGTCACCAAGACCGACTCCAACCCCTACTTCGTCTCCATGCGCGACGCCGCCACGAAGGAGGCCAAGGCCGAGGGCGCGGAACTGATCGCCAAGGCCGGCACCGCCGACGGCGACAACGACAGCCAGGTCACCGCGGTGGAGAACCTCATCGCCTCCGGGGTCAAGGCCATCCTCATCACCCCCAACGACTCCAAGGCCATCGTGCCGACCCTCAAGGCCGCCCAGGCCAAGGGGATCTTCGTCGCCGCCCTCGACACCCAGACCGACGGCAACCAGGGGGTCGACGCGACGTGGGCCACCGACAACACCAAGGCGGGCGAGGAGCAGGGCGCCTACGTCAAGGCGGCCCTGGGCGGCACGGCCCCGGTCCTGGCGATGCTCGACCTGCAGCCCGGCGTCTCCGTCGGCGACCAGCGCCACGCCGGTTTCCTCACGGGCATCGGGCTCACCGACGACAGTCCCGAGATCGCCGGCAAGCAGGACACCAGCGGTGACCAGGCCAAGGGCCAGACCGCGATGGAGAACCTGCTGCAGAAGAACGACGCCATCAACGCCGTGTACACGATCAACGAACCCGCGGCGATCGGCGCCTACACCGCGCTGAAGAACGCCGGCAAGGACACGACCACGGTGCTGGGCTCCATCGACGGCGGCTGCACCGGCGTCACGGCCGTCAAGGACGGCAAGATCGCCGCGACCGTCATGCAGTTCCCCTCCAAGATGGCCGTCGAGGGCGTGAAGGCGGCCGTCGCGTTCGCGAAGGACGGCACGAAGCCCACCGTCCCGGCCTCGGGGTACATCGACACGGGCGTGCAGCTGATCACGGACAAGCCGCTGGGTGGCCTGGATGCGAAGGACACCACCTGGGGCCTGCAGAACTGCTGGGGAACCGCCTCCTGATCCCGCGCGGTCCGGCGCGGCGTCGCGCCGGACCGCGGTCCTCGACCGTGAACAGCGACCCGAAAGGCGTCCCGATGTCCGACTCCCTCCAGGTGGCGAGCGAGAAGGCGGCCGAGGTACCCGACACCTCGGGAACCCGCGCCGCGACCCTCGCGGACCACATCTTCCGCAACCCCGTCCTGGGCCCCCTGTCCGCCCTGGTCCTCGCCATCATCGCGTTCTCGATCCTCACCGAGAACTTCGCGAGCGTGGACAACTTCTCGCTGATCCTCCAGCAGTCCGTCGTGGTGGGGACCCTCGCCCTGGGGCAGACCCTCATCGTCCTGACCGGCGGCATCGACCTGGCCAACGGCGCCATCATGGTGCTGGGGACCCTCGTGGTCGCCAAGCTCGCCGCCGGCAGCACCGGGGCCCAGGTTCCCGCGCTGTTCGCGGGGCTGCTCGTCTGCGCGGCGCTCGGGCTCGTCTCCGGCCTGATCGTCTCCAAGCTGGGCCTGCCGCCGTTCATCGTCACCCTCGGGTTGCTGACGATCCTGCAGGCCGCCTCGCGGCTCTACACCAAGGAGACCGTCCTCGTCGACGAGGGGCCCCTGACGGTCCTGTCCAAGGGCGGTTACCTCTTCGGGCAGTTCCAGGTCACCACCGGCGTCGTCGTGGTGCTGATCAGCGTGGCGGTCCTGCACTACGCCCTCACCCGCACCGCGTGGGGCCGGCACGTGTACGCCGTCGGCAACAACGACCTCGCGGCCAAGCGCACCGGCATCAACGTGAACCGGGTCCTGCTCTCGGTGTACGTGCTGGCGGGCGTGTTCTACGCCCTCGCCGCACTGCAGGCGTTCGGCCGCAGCCCGGCGACCTCCCCCAACGCGTTCCCCACCGCGAACCTGGACACCATCACCGCCGTCGTCATCGGCGGCACCAGCCTCTTCGGCGGCCGCGGCACGGTCGTCGGCACCTACATCGGGGCCCTCATCGTCCTGGTGCTCCAGTCCGGTCTGACCCAGGCCGGCATCGACCCGCTGTTCCAGAACATCGTCACCGGCGTCCTGGTCATCGCCGCGGTGGCCCTCGACACCGTCACCCGGAGGAAGGCGCGATGAGCGACACCGTCTTGGAGGCCCGCGGCATCGTCAAGCGCTACGGGCACGTCACCGCCGTGGCCGGCGCGGACTTCGACCTGCGCGCCGGGGAGATCCTGGCGGTCATCGGCGACAACGGCGCCGGCAAGTCCAGTCTCATCAAGGTGCTCTCCGGCGACGTGATCCCCGACGCCGGAGAGGTCCTGCTGGACGGGAAACCGGTGCACTTCCGCAGCCCGCAGGACGCTCAGCGGGCCGGGATCGAGACCGTCTACCAGGACCTGGCGATGGCTCCCGCCCTCGACATCGCCACGAACCTCTTCCTCGGCCGCGAGCTGCGCCGGAAGGGGCCCCTGGGCTCAGTCCTGCGCATGCTCGACGTCAAGGAGATGCGCCGCCAGTCCCGCCAGCAGATGGACGAGCTCGGCATCACGACCCTGCAGTCCATCACCCAGCCCGTCGACAGCCTCTCCGGCGGTCAGCGCCAGACGGTGGCGGTCGCGCGGGCGGCGGCCTTCGGGCGTCGCGTCGTCATCATGGACGAGCCCACGGCCGCCCTCGGGGTCCGGGAGTCCCAGGGTGTCCTGGACCTCATCCGGCGCATCAGCGCCACCGGGATCCCCGTGGTGCTGATCAGCCACGACATGCCGGCCGTGTTCGAGGTCGCCGACCGCATCCACATCCACCGCCTCGGTCGCCGGGCCGCGGTCGTGCGGCCCCAGGACCACGAGATGAACGAGGTCGTCGGGTTCATGACCGGTGCGCTGCCGCCGCCGGAACCGGTCCAGGAGGTCGCGCCGTGAGCATCGTCGTCGGCTACGTCCCCGACGGCACCGGGTTCCTCGCCGTCACCGAGGCGGTGCAGCAGGCGCGCTGGCGCGGCAGCGACGTGGTCATCGTGAACACCGTCGACCGGGCCGGGTACACCAGGCCGACGGCCGCCGACGAACGCGACCTCGACGCCCTGCAGGAACGCATGACGGACGAGGGCGTCCCGTTCCGCATCGAGCACCGCGACGCCTCCTCCACCCCGGTCGCCGAGGTGATCCTGGAGATCGCCGAGGAGATCGGCGCGGAACTCATCGTCGTCGGCCTCCACCGCCTCTCCCCGGTCCGCAAGGCCCTGCTGGGCAGCACCGCCCAGCGGGTCCTGCTGGAGGCGACCTGCCCGGTGCTCGCCGTGCGCTCCACCTCGCCGTGAGCGGTGCCGGGCTCCGGCAGCGGGTCTCACGCGTCGACGACCTCGTCCGGTGCGTGAGACGGCTGCAGGCAGGCCGGGACCGGGTGCTCGTCGGGATCGTGGGTGAGCCCGGCAGCGGCAAGAGCACGGTCGCCGGAGCGGTCGCCACCCGTCTCCGGGGGGATGCCGCCGTGGTTCCCATGGACGGTTTCCACCTCGCCAACCGCGAACTGGTCAGGCTGGGGCGCCTCGACCGCAAGGGGGCGCCCGACACCTTCGACGTCGCCGGGTACGTCAGCCTCCTCGGACGCCTGCGATCCCGCGCGGACGAGGTCGTCTACGCCCCCGACTACCTCCGGGAGTTCGAGGAGGCGGTGGCCGGGGCGATCGCCGTGACCACGGATGTTCCCGTCGTCCTGACCGAGGGGAACTACCTGCTCAGCCGGGCCGGGGGCTGGTCGCAGGTCGCGCCCCTGCTCGACGAGGTCTGGTACGTCGACACCGACCCGGCCCGTCGGGTGGAGCGCCTCGTCGCCCGGCACGTCGCGTTCGGGAAGGACGAGACGTCCGCGCGCCGCTGGGCGGAGGGCAGCGACGAGGACAACGCCGCCGTGGTGCGCAGTTCCCGGGACTACGCCGACCGGGTCATCGACGGGGAGACGCTCGACGTGCCGCTGCGGGGTTCCCCGGCGTCGTGAGGCGCGTGACCGCCCGCCCCGGTGTTCTCCCAGTGCAGACCGCCGGGGCGGGCCGGCCGGTCGGGTGCGACACCCCCGCAGCCGCAGGACGTGCGGTGCGCGACGACGGGACGCAGAACTTCCCGGCGGACGGCGATCGAGCTGTCCGACCGCCGGCTGTTCAGCATCTCCACCGCCCGCTGGGCCATGGCCCGCACGGGCTGGGCGACCGCGGTGAGGGCGGGTTCGAACAGGTCGGCCCACTCGAAGTCGTCGAAGCAGACCAGGGCCGTGTCGTCGGGAACGCGCCGGCCGCTGGCCTTCAGCGCCCGGAGCGTCCCGATGGTCATGGCGTTGTTGCCCGCCACCAGCGCGGTCGGGGGGTTGCTCAGGCCCAGCATCTCCTCCACCGCCTCCTGGGCCCCGACGCTGCTGCTGCGACCGGACCTGACCAGTGCGGGATCGACGTCCAGACCCGCTTCCTCGTGGGCCAGGCGGAAACCTCGCAGACGTTCCTCGCTGGTGGTCATCCCGGGAATCCCCGTGACCATCCCGAGGCGCGTGTGGCCCAGGTCCAGCAGGTGCGCCGTGATCTCGCGGACCGGTTCGACGTTCTCCACCGCCACCTGGTCGCAGTCGATCCCCGGGTCGATGCGGTCCACGACCACCAGGGGGCCGCCGTAGCGGGCGGCGAGGCGCAGAGCCCGTTCGGGAGACCGACTGGGAGCCAGGACGAGGCCGTCGACGCGGCGGGACATGAGGTCCTCGACCACGCGGTCCTCGATGACCGGGTCGTCGTGGGTGTCGGCGAGGAGTATCGAGGTTCCGGTTCCCCGGAGGTTCCGCTCGATCTCCTGCACGATCGTCGCGAAGTACGGGTTCGAGATCGCCGACATCGCGATGCCGATGATCCCGCTCGTGCGGGTGCGCAGCGAACGGGCGAACGGGTCGCGGACGTAGCCCAACTGCTCGATGGCCTCGTGCACACGGCGTTCGGTGGCGGGGGTGTGTCGCCGGGACTTGTTGACGACGTGGGAGACGGTGGCCGTCGACACCCCGGCGAGCCGCGCGACATCCGCCATCGTCAGCGATGAGCGTCCCGACACAGTGGCTCCCAGGAGGTGGTGAGGATACGACTCGACCTCCATCATAGCGGGCCTCGTCCGGGCGGCGGGTTCCCGCGATCCCACCTCGGGAGTTTCCCGGGTGACGTCACCTCACCCCGGTGGGCCACCGCGCAGGGCGCGGATCTCCGCGCGGAGTCGTGCCTTGACGTCCTCAGGAGCGAAGGACGCCGCCACCCCGTTCAGGGCCAGCTGTTCGACCACGTCGTCCCCGAAACCGAGGTCGAGGCCGACGTGCTCGAACTCGGCCTGCAGGCTCGTGGCGAAGAACACCTCGTCGTCGGTGGAGAGGTTCACCGACAACCCGGCCTCGATCATGCGGGCGACGGGGTGCTGCGCGTCGAAGGCCCAGCCGGAGAGCAGGTGCGCCGACTTCGGCGTGCAGCAGAAGTGCACCCCGGCGGCCCGGGCGCGCTCCACGACGGCCGGGTCGTCGACGACGTGGTACCCGTGGTCGACGCGGTCCAGGTGCAGCACCTCGACGGCCTCCACCACCGACACGGCGGTCGAGGTGGCGATCTCGCCGACGTGGGCGGTGAGGCGCAACCCCGCCGCGCGGGCCCGGGCGTAGACGGGTTCCCACGCCAGCGGTGACTCGTACCCGTCGGCGGCGAGGTCGTCCTGACCGAACCCCACGACCGCGGGGTGCGGGTTCGCGAGGACGACGTCGAGGGTGGCGTGCGCGGCCGCGAGGTCGAGGGAACGGTTCAGCGCCGGCACGATCCCGAAACCGACGCCGAACTCCTCCTCGGCGCGGGTCAGGCCCTCCACCAGCCCGGCGAGCACGACCGGCCACGGCAGGCCCAGCTCGGCGAAGTTGTGCGGGTTCACGGAGTACTCGCGGTAGCGCAGGTTCGTCGTGGCGACCGCTGCCCGGACGCCCTCGTACGCGACGAGGGCCACGTCCTCGCCGGAGCGGAAGACCGCGTGCGCCGCGTTGAACAGGTCGAGGAAGTCCTGCAGACCGGTGTAGCGGGCCAGTTCCGCCGGGTCGTCGCTGGGCAGCGGCACGCCGCGTTCGCGGGCCCACCGCAGCAGCCGTTCCGGGCGGATGGTGGAGGCGAAGTGGCAGTGCAGCTCCGTCTTGGGCAGCGAGCGCAGGAACTCCGGGGTGGACGCGCTCACCCCGCGAGCCACGCGTCGACGGCCGCGACCTGGGTGGCGACGAAGTCGGCCGGGGCGGCGGAGCCCTCGAGCGAGGCCTTGGCGACGCCGGCGAGCTCCGCGTCGGTGAGCTTCAGCTCGGTGCGGGCGGTCTCGTACTCCTCGAGCAGGCCGGGGCCGAAGAGCAGCGGGTCGTCGCCGTTGAGCGAGCAGCGGACGCCGGCCTCCAGGAGGGCGGGGAGCGGGTGCGCACCGATCTCCGGGACGACCCAGAGTTCGACGTTGGAGGTCGGGCAGACGTCGAGGACGATGCCCTCGGCCGCGAGCCGGCGGACCAGCTCCGGGTCCTCGACGGCGCGGACGCCGTGCTGGATGCGCTGCGCCCCGAGCTTGTCGAGGGCGCCGACGATGCTCTCCGGACCGAGCAGTTCCCCGGCGTGCGGGGCCGACTTCAGGCCGGCCTCGCGGGCGATGTCGAAGGCCCGTTCGAAGGGGGCCGGCGGCCAGAGCGCCTCGTCGGCGGCGAGCCCGAAGGAGACGACACCGCGTCCGGCGAACTCGGCGGCCAGGACGGCGAGGGTCTCGGCCTCGCTCGTGGGGAGGCTGCGGATGGCGACGGCCATCAGACCGAAACCGATGCCGAGCCGGGTGGCCTCGGTCTGCCCGACCTCGAGCACGAAGGTCAGGACCTCCTCGGGCGTCCCGAACCGCGGGACGTAGAACATCGGGTTCGCCTGGGCCTCGATCCAGACCGCGCCCGCGAGCGCGGCGTCCTCGACGACCTCGCGGACCACCCGGGCGAGCTGCTCGCGGGTGCGGATGAACGCGACCGCGCCGTCGTAGTGCTCGACGAACTGCGGGAACGAGGTGAAACCCCGGGTGGGGGGAGCGGCCTCGCCGGCCTCCGCCGCGAACTCGGCGAGGGTGGAGGGACGCATCGCGCCCTCGAGGTGGATGTGCAGGTGCGCCTTGGGCAGCGTCGCGAGATCGCGCATGGTGTCTCCTGGTGGGTGGATACCCTGTCGGGATGGAACGGGACCGGTTGCTGCGGCTGGTGGCGGAACACGTCCTGGCCCACGGTGTCACATCGCTGACGTTGCGCGGGCTGGCCCGGTCCGTGGGTTCCAACCACCGGATGCTGTTGTACTACTTCGGCAGCAAGGAGCAGTTGATCGGGGAGGCGCTGCAGGCCGTCGGCCGCGACGCGTTCCCCTCCTTCGAGAACGCGTGGGTCGCCCTGGAGAACGGTGAGGGCGATCTGCGGGGCGACCTGCAGCACGTCTGGGACCAGATCGCCGACCCGGCCAACCTTCCGTTCCTGCGGTTGTTCTTCGAGGTGTTCGGCCAGGCCTCCCAGCAGCCCGGGTACGCGGAGCTGCTGGGGGACATCGGGTCCTGGCAGCGACCCGCCGTGGCGCGGTTGGAGCGTGAGGGGCTGGCGCCCGCGCTCGCCCGGGCCCGGGCCACCGAACTCATCGCGTTGTGGCGCGGGCTGCAGATGACGCTCATCATCACCGCCGACCACGCCGGGGTGGACGCGGTGCAGGCGCAGGCGCTCGAGGCGTTCTGCGCCCGCACCGGCGCTCAGACCGTGGTGGGTTCCGGCACGTAGCGCGCGCCCGGGTGGTCGGCGCTCAAGCGCGGCGAGGAACCCCCGATGCGTTCGCGCAGGGACCCGGAACCCGCCGGGCGGTCCTCCTCGGCGAGCAGGCGCCCGCGACGCCGGAGTTCCGGCACGACGAGTTCGCAGAACAGGCGGTGGTCGGAGGGGGAGAAGATCGCCTCGAGCAGGAACCCGTCGACGCCGGTGACGTCCATGATCTCCTCGAGCCGGTCCGCCACCTCGATCGGGTCGCCGACGACCGTGAAGCCCCGGGTCCCGCGACCCCGCAGTTCCTCGAGGACCTCGCGCACCAGGGGCCAGGTCCCGTCGGCCCGCTTGAACCGGTCGATGTTGCTCTGCCCCATCTGCCCGATGCGACCGTCGCTGCTCTCGTGGATCTGGCTGAGCGGGCGGTCGGGGTCGAGGGCGGACAGGTCGATCCCGGTGTTGCCGGCGTAGATCACGGCGGCGACCTCGTCGGTCTGCATGTCCTCGAACTCGGCCCGGCGGGCGATCGCCTCGTCGTGGGTGGCGGCGACGGTCACGGTCGCGCCGACGAGGACCTTGACCGACTGCGGGTCGCGGCCGGCCGCCGCCGCGCGGGCGCGGATGTCGGCGACGTTGGCCGCGGCGTGCGGCAACGTGGTGCCCTGCAGGAAGACGCACTCGGCCTGCCCCGCGGCGAACTCGCGACCGCGGTCGGAGCTGCCGGCCTGGAAGAGGACGGGGGTGCGCTGCACGGAGGGCGCGACGGTGAAGAACCCCGAGGAGCGGAAGTGCTTGCCGACGTGCTCCACGCGGTGCAGCTTGTCGCGGTCGGCGAAGACCCCGGACTCCTTGTCCTGCACCAGGGCCGCGTCCTCCCAGCAGCCTTCCCACAACTGCAGGGCGAGGTCGACGTACTCCTGGGCCATCTCGTAGCGGGCGTCGTGCGCGACCATCTCGGTGTGCCCGAACAACTGGGCGATCGTGTCCTGGGAGGCGCCGGTCACGATGTTCCAGCCGATGCGGCCGTTCGTCAGGTGGTCGAGGGTCGCGAAGCGCCGCGCCGTCGCGACCGGGTGGTCCACACCGGTCGAGGAGGTCAGCACGAAACCCAGCGTGGAGGTGTGGTGGGCCAACGTCGGGATGATCATCATGGGGTCGATCCCGCTGAAGTTCAGGCCGCCGGCGGCGGCCACGGCCGGCAGGTCACCGCCCACGGTGGGGTAGCCGTAGCCGTCGGCGAAGAACAGGAAGTCGAAACCCGCGGCCTCGAGGAGCTGGGCCACGTCGATCCAGTGCTGCAGTTCCCGGTGGTGCACGGAATCGCTGTACGGGTGCGACCAGCTCAGCGTGCCACCGACCTGCGGCCCCGCGACCTCGAAAACGCCCAGGTGCATCGTGCGCACTGGTGTGACCCCTCTCGTTGAACCGACTGGTTCAGATGACAGCACACCCGTGTTTCGGGCGTGTAAAGCTCGTGCGAGGTGCGTCCGCGGACACGGGGCGCGCGTGGCCGAGTCCGGCGGTGTCTCCCCGTGGGTGACCGTGCCGGATCGGTGACCACTCGTCCCCCGGTCGGCCCACCCCGGAGTTCTCGTAACACGGTTGTCACACGATGAGCCACCACGTAACCCCCCGTTCACGCGGCCGTGACAGCCCCGCAGCGCGCGGGTGCTTCAGTACCGGATCAGAGCCGAACGTCAGCCGGCCTCGTCTGTCCGCGCCGATCCGTCCCGGACTCGCAGGACACCCAAGCACCCGTGGAGCAGCTCATGAACGAATCCCGTCCGCGTCTCGTCGGCGACCGTCGCACCTTCCTCCGCGGCACCGGCCTCGGCGCCCTCGCCGTCGCCGGGATCACCGGCCTCGCCGCCTGCGGCAACGACGACGCCGGCTCGACCACCGGTTCGAGCAGCGGCGGTTCCTCCGACGGTTTCGGCGAGATCTCGGTCCAGCTGTCCTGGATCAAGAACATCGAGTTCGCGGGCGAGTACATGGCCGACAGCAAGGGCTACTACACCGCGGCGGGCTTCTCCAAGGTCAACCTGCTCGCCGGTGGCAGCTCGGGGACCGCGGCCGAGGCGATGGTCCTCTCCAAGAAGGCCCTCGTCGGTCTGTCGTCGCCGACGCTGACCGGCCCGGCCATCGCGAACGAGGACGCGCCGCTGAAGATCATCGGTGCGACCTTCCAGAAGAACCCGTTCTGCCTGGTGTCGGTGAAGGAGAAGACCCCGGTCGCGACCATCGCCGACCTCGCCGGCAAGAAGGTCGGGATCCAGACCGGCGGCAACGAGACGATCTTCGACGGCTTCTGCAAGGCCAACGACATCGACAAGTCCACCTTCACCATCGTCCCCGTGCAGTACGACCCCTCCGTCGTGGAGACCGGCGAGGTCGACGCGTTCATGGCCTACCTGACCAACGAGCCGATCCTGCTGGCCGGCCGCAAGCTCACCCCGGTCACGCTGGGCTTCGCCGACAACGGCCTCCCCGTCGTCTCCGAGACCTTCACCGTCCTGCAGGCCACGATCGACAAGGACCGCGACCTGCTCAAGGCCTTCCTCAAGGCCGAGATCCAGGGCTGGAACGACGCGGTCGCCGACGCCGCCGCCAGCGCGGCTCTCGCGGTGAACACCTACGGCAAGGACCAGGACCTCGACCTGGCCGAGCAGACCCAGGAGGCGACCGCGCAGGCGGCGCTCATCGTGTCCGAGGACACCAAGGCCAAGGGGCTCTTCACGATGACCCAGGCGCTCATCGACGAGAACATCCAGGCGCTCGAGGTCATGGGCACCAAGATCACGGCGGAGGACCTCTTCGACCTCTCCCTGCTGGAAGAGGTCTACCAGGAGAACCCGGACCTCATCACCGGCTGAGCCACCGGCTGAGTCACCCCTGCGCGGTACCCCGTCGCCGTCCTCGAGAAAGGCCAGACCGTGTCGTACGACACCCCGTCCCTGTCCGTCACCACCGGCGCCGCGGGAACGCTCTCGGCCACGACCGATCCGAAGGGCCACCCCGAGGCGGCGACGGGTTTCAACCTCCAGGGCCTGACCAAGCGCTTCGACCTGGGCCGCAAGAGCGTCCTGGCGCTGGAGCAGACGAACCTGGGGACGCGCAAGAACGCGTTCCTCTCGCTGCTCGGGCCCTCCGGCTGCGGGAAGTCGACCATCCTGCGCATCCTCGCGGGGCTCGAGACCCCCTCGGGCGGGGAGGCGCTGGTCAACGGCATGACGACGCGGGAGCTGCAGCGCGCCCACGAGCTGGGCGTCGCGTTCCAGGACTCCGCGTTGCTGCCCTGGCGCACGGTCGCCCAGAACATCCGGTTGCCCCTCGAGGTCGCCGGGGTCAGCCCGTCGAAGGGCCTCGTCGACGACCTCATCGGCCTCGTCGGGCTGAAGGGGTTCGAGAAGGCCAAGCCGGCCCAGCTCTCCGGCGGCATGCGCCAGCGCGTCTCCATCGCCCGCTGCCTCGTCGTGCAGCCCACGGTGATGCTGCTCGACGAGCCCTTCGGGGCGCTGGACGACATGACCCGCCAGCGCCTCAACGTCGAACTCCTGCGCATCTGGACCGAGAAGCCCGCGACGACCCTCATGGTGACGCACGGGATCTCCGAGGCGATCTTCCTCTCCGACGTCGTCGCCGTCATGAGCCCGCGCCCGGGCCGGGTCGTGGAGGTCGTCGAGATCGACCTGCCGCGCCCGCGCACGCCGGAGATGATGCGCACCCCGGAGTTCCACGCCTACCACGACCGGCTCTCCGAGATCCTCTTCGGCGGCGGCAGCGGGGACGAGCACTGATGGCGAGCTCGGTCCAGGAGGAGGCAGCCGTCACCGGTGTCGCCGGCGCCACGGCCCCCCGCAGCAGGCGCGTCGTCGCCGGGAAGGAGATGCCGCCGTGGGTCGGCGGCGTCATCGGCGTCGTCTCGGTCCTGGTGGTCTGGAGCCTGGTCAGCTCGATCTTCTTCGGCAGCAACGGCATCGTCCCCACGCCCTGGGGCGTGCTGCGCCAGTTCGGCGACACCGGGTTCCCGACCTACTGGAACAACCTCTCGGTCACGACGTCCTCGGCGGCCCAGGGCTGGCTGTGGGGCAACCTCGCCGCCGTCGCCATCGCGGTGATCGTGCTGCTCATCCCGCCGCTGGAGGGGGCGGCGAACCAGGTCGCGGTCATCTCCTACTGCATCCCGCTGACGGCGATCGGGCCCATCGTCCTCATCGTCTCCGACCCGGGAGCGCGGACGGCCTCGATCTTCCTCGCCGCGATCAGCGTCATCTTCACCTCCGTCGTCGGCTGCCTGCTCGGGTTGCGCGCCGCCGACCGCACCGCCCTCGACGTGGTGCACGCCTACGGCGGGTCGACGTGGACGGCGCTGGTGAAGGTGCGCCTCATCGCCGCGCTGCCCAACGTCTTCGGTGCCCTCAAGCTCGCCGCCCCGGCCTCCTTCCTCGGCGCGGTGCTCGGTGAGTACCTCGGTGGGGTGGACTCCGGCATCGGCATCATGATCATCGCGGCGCAGACCAACCTCAGGTACGCGCAGATCTGGGGCCTGGCGATCCTCTGCGGCCTCATCGCGGGCCTCGCCTACGTCGTCATCGGCCTCGTCGCGAAGCTCCTCACGCCCTGGTCCTCGACCGGTGAACGGAAGGCGGGTCTCTGATGGCCACCACGACCACGGGTGCACCCGCGGGCACCGAAGTGCACGAGAACCGCAGCAACGCCTCCGTCGCCTCCGCCGTGGGCAGGCGCATCGGGGTCTCCGTGCTCACGCTGGTGATCTCCGCGGTCGTCCTCGTCATCGCCTGGTACGCCCTGCTGCGCATCCTCGCCATCGACGAGTTCGTCGGCAAACGCCCGCTCGACGTCTACCAGTGGCTGTTCGCCGACGACAAGGCCGCCGCCAACCGCAGCGACATGTGGGGCTGGCTGAAGGTCACGCTCACCGACTCGGTCACGGGTTTCGTGGCCGGGGTCGTCGGCGCGATCGTCGTCGCGTCGCTGTTCACCGTCGTCCGCCCGCTCGAGTTCGTCTTCATGCCGCTGGCCATGATGCTGCGCTCGGTCCCGCTCGTCGCGATGGCCCCGATCATCGGGATGACCTTCCACTCCGAACTGCTGCGCGCGGCGACCATCGGCGGCGTCGTCGTGTTCTTCCCCGTCCTGGTCAACGCGGCCATCGGTCTGCGTTCGGCCTCCCCGCAGGCGATCGACGTGATCCGGGTCAACGGCGGGACGAAGTGGACGGCACTGCGCCTGGTCGCCGTCCCGACCGCGCTGCCCAACCTGTTCGCCGCGATCCGGATCTCGGTGCCCGGTGCGGTCATCGGCGCGATGCTCTACGAGTGGCTGTTCAGCGGGACCGGGTTGGGATCGGAGATCTTCCGCGCCAACGCCAACGTCCAGTACAACAAGCTCTGGTCGATCGTCGTCGTCGTGACGTTCACCTCGATCCTGCTCTACACGGTCGTCAGCATCGTGGAGACGCTGGTGCTGGCCAAGTGGGGACCCAACGCCGGACGGCGCTGACCACCGCGTCGGGTTCGGTGAGGTGCGGCCAGTGCCCGGGGGAGAGTTCGCGCAGGTCGACCGAACCCACCCCCGGGTTCAGGGCGTGCAGGGCCGCGGCGTCGACGTCGCGGCTGGAGCGCACGTGGAGCGCGGGAACCCGTAGCGCGGCCAGGAGCGGCCGCGGGTCGAGGGTGAGCACGTCGAACCACAACGAGCGCAGCGCGGCCTCCGGGGTGGCGAGGATCCCGGCCACGACCTCCTCGCGCAGTTCCGGCCGGCGAGGCCCCCACGAGGAGCGCATCGACTCCTCGAGCACGGCGCGCCACGCCGGTCCCCGCACGTCGCCTGCGCGGGCGACCTTGCGTGCCAACGCCTCCGGGGTGACGGGCACGTTGGAGTCCAGCAGCACCAGCCGCTCGACGAGCGAGGGGTGCCGCGCGGCGATCACCAGGCCGACGATCCCGCCGGTGCTGTGACCCACGAGCACGGAACCCGCCGGGACCCGCGTCGCCACCTCCTCGGCCACGGCGTCCAGGGACGCCCGGCCCGCCACCGCAGGCGCACCGTGGTGGCCGGGGAGTTCGAGCGCCCGCACGTCGAACGCCTCGGAGAACGCACCGGTCAGGAACCGGAACTGCGAGGTGTCGCAGCCGAGGCCCGGGAGGAGGACCAGCGGGTTCACGCGGTGGCGAGGACCCGCACCGACCACGGCGCCAGCCGCAACGAGCGACCGGCCGGCGTGGCCCGGTGGCGGCGGTCGGCGGTGCTGGACCAGCGGGGCTGGAAGGTCGGCAACCCCTCGACCCTCGGCAGCACGACGTCACGCTGACGCGGTCCACCGTTCACGACGACGAGGACCGAGGCCTGACCCCGGTCGCGGCCGTCGACCAGGACCTGCAGGATCCGCCGGTCCGCCTCGTGCCAGTTCTCGCCGCTCATGGGCGTGCCGTCCTCGGCGAACCACATCAGGTCGCTGCGCTGGTCGCGGATCGGCGACCCGCGCCGCACCCCGGCCTCGCGCAGCACCGGGTAGCGCCGGCGCAGGGCCAAGAGTTCGCGGACGTCGCCGAGCAGTTCACGCTGCCAGCCCTCGAGCTCCCAGTCGATCCACGACGTCTCGTCGTCCTGGCAGTAGGCGTTGTTGTTGCCGCCCTGGCTGCGCCCGAACTCGTCACCCGCGGTGATCATCGGGACCCCGGTGGAGAGCACCAGCGTCGCGAACACGTTGCGGATGGCGCGTCGGCGCAGCTCCAGGACCGCCGCGTCGCTCGTGTCGCCCTCGACGCCGTGGTTGTAGCTGGTGTCGGAGTCGCTGCCGTCGCGGTTGCCCTCGCCGTTGGCCTCGTTGTGCTTGCGGTCGTAGGCGGTGAGGTCGGCGAGGGTGAACCCGTCGTGGGCGGTCACGAAGTTCACGCTCGTGAGCCGGCCGCGCGCGACGTCGAAGGTGTCGGCGGAACCGGCGAAGCGGGTCGCGAGCTCCGGCAGGCCCCGGCCCCCGGCGACGGGGGCCGGGTGGCCCCAGGAGATCTCGCGGGCGTCGGTGAGCCAGAACCGGCGGATGCCGTCGCGGAACCGGTCGTTCCACTCGTGGACGGGGGCCGGGAACTGGCCGGTGCGCCAGCCGTAGGGCCCGACGTCCCACGGTTCGGCGATGAGCTTCGTGCCGGCCAGCACCGGGTCGGCGCCGAGGGCGACCAGGAACGGGTGGTCGGGGGAGTACCCGTCCCGCCCGCGCGCCAGGGTCGTCATGAGGTCGAACCGGAACCCGTCGACGCCGTACTCGGTCACCCAGTGCCGCAACGAGTCCAGCGCGAACTGCACGACGCGGTGCTCGGCGAAGTCGAGGGAGTTGCCGCACCCGGTCACGTCGAAGGGGCGGCCGCCGGCGTCGCGCAGGTAGTACGTCGAGTCGTCCAGACCGCGCAGCGAGAGGTGCGGGCCGTCCGGCCCCTCCTCGCACGTGTGGTTGTAGACGACGTCGAGGATGACCTCGATCCCGTTCTCGTGCAGGGCCATCACGGCGCGCCGGAACTCCTCGCGCACGGCGCCGGCCCCGGCGTCCCGGGCCGCCGCACTCGCGTACCCGGCGTGCGGGGCGTTGAACCCGAGGGTGTTGTACCCCCAGTAGTTCGACAGCCCGCGCCGACGCAGGGCGATCTCCGAGGTGCTCGCGTGCACCGGCAGCAGTTCCAGGGCCGTGACGCCGAGGGAGTTCAGGTGGGCCAGGACCGCGGGGTGCGCGAGCGCCGCGTAGGTCCCGCGCTCGGCCTCGGGCACCTCCGGGAACCGCTGGGTCAACCCGCGCACGTGCGCCTCGTAGAGGACGGTGTCGGACCACGGGGTGCGCGGTCGTTCGCCCTCGAGCACCCGCAGCGCCTCGGGCATCGGCGCGAGCACCACCCCGCGGGGGACGTGCGGGGCGCTGTCGCGGGGGTCGGCGACCGCGAGGTCCTCGCCCTCGAGGTCCTCACCGACGGTGTGCCCGAAGATCTCGGGGGTGAGGGCGACCTCGCCCTCCACGCCCCGGGCGTAGGGGTCGAGCAGCAGCTTGGCCGGGTTGTGCCGCAGCCCGCGCTCGGGGTCCCAGCGGCCGTGCACGCGCAGGCCGTAGCGGGTGCCGGCGACCAGACCGGGGACGTGACCGTGCCACACGCCGAGCTCGACGTCGGGCAGGGCCGTGCGGGTCTCGCGTCCCGCGTCGTCGAAGAGGCACACCTCGACCCCGTCGGCGTGGGCCGCCAGCACTGCGACGTCGGCCCCGTCACCGGTGAGCGTGACCCCCAGCGGGTGCGCGCGGGTCGGCGCGCCGCGACCGGGCGACGACGCTGCGGTGGGCTCTCGGTGGGTCGGGACAGGCACCGGCGCAGTCTGCCAGTCCTTAGACTGTCGGGTGTGAGCGCGTACCTGGACCACGCCTCGACGACGGCTCTGCGCCCGGAGGCGCTCGAGGCGTTCGTCGGTGAGTCCCGCCTCGGCGCCGGCAACCCGTCCTCGCTGCACTCCGCGGGCCGTCGCGCGCGGGTGGCGGTGGAGGAGAGCCGCGAGGCGCTGGCGAGCGCGCTCGGCGCCCGCCCGGGGGAGGTCGTCTGGACCTCCGGGGGCACCGAGAGCGACAACCTCGCCCTGCAGGGACTGCTGCGCGCCCGTCGCGCCCTCGACCCGGCCCGGCGGCGGGTGCTGCTCAGCGCCACCGAGCACCACGCGGTCCTCGACTGCGTCGAGTGGCTGCAGGCCCACGAAGGGGCCGAGGTGACGTGGCTGCCCGTCGACGCGACGGGGCGCACCGACCTCGACGCCCTGGCCGCCGCCCTCGCCGACGGCGGGGGTGACGACGTGGCCCTCGTCTCGCTGATGTGGGCCAACAACGAGGTCGGCACCGTCCAGCCCGTCGCGCAGGCCGCGGAGCTCGCCCACGCGGCGGGGGTCCCGCTGCACACCGACGCCGTCCAGGCCGTGGGGCACCTCCCGCTCGACTTCGCCGCCTCCGGTGCGGACCTGCTCTCCCTCTCGGCCCACAAGTTCGGTGGTCCCGTCGGCAGCGGGGCGCTGCTGGTCAAGCGCGGCACCACCCTCGTCCCCCTCGTCCACGGCGGCGGGCAGGAGCTCGGTGTCCGGTCGGGGACCCTGGACGCGGCGGGGGCCCGGGCGACCGCGGCCGCGCTCACCGCGGCGACCGCGGGCCTGCCGGCGGAGGTCGCCCGGCTCTCGGTCCTGCGCGACCGGCTGGTCGCCGGCCTGCTGGAGGTCCCCGGCGCCACCCTGCGGGGAGCCGCCGCCCCCGACCGGCTGCCCGGCAACGCCCACGTGACCTTCGACGGCTGCGAGGGGGACTCCCTCACCTACCTCCTCGACGCCGCCGGGGTCGAGTGCTCGACCGGGTCGGCCTGCCAGGCGGGTGTCCCGCAACCCAGCCACGTCCTGCTCGCGATGGGCCTGAGCGCGACCGAGGCGGCCGGCGCCCTGCGGTTCTCGCTGGGCTGGAACTCCACCGGCGCCGACGTCGACGCGGCGCTCGCCGCGATCGGCCCGGCGGTCGAACGGGCCCGGCGGGCGACGGGGTCGCGCACGGCCCGGGCGCGGCGCCGTCCGCGCACGACGAAGGAACTGGCCATGGGATCGACCGGGGGAGTGTCCTGATGCGTGTGCTGGCCGCGATGAGCGGTGGGGTCGACTCGGCGGTCGCCGCCGCCCGGGCCGTCGACGCCGGGCACGAGGTCGTCGGCGTGCACATGGCGCTGAACCGCAACCCCGGGACCCTGCGGACGGGCTCCCGCGGGTGCTGCACGATCGAGGACTCCCTCGACGCGCGCCGCGCCGCGGACCTGCTCGGCATCCCGTTCTACGTCTGGGACCTCTCTGACGACTTCGTCGAGGACGTCGTCGAGGACTTCGTCGCCGAGTACGCGGCGGGCCGGACCCCGAACCCGTGCGTGCGCTGCAACGAGCGGATCAAGTTCGCGGCCCTGCTCGACAAGGGGATCGCCCTGGGCTTCGACGCCGTCGCCACCGGCCACTACGCGCAGATCGTCACCGGGGCCGACGGCCGGGCGCAGCTGCACCGCGCCGCGGACGCGGCGAAGGACCAGTCCTACGTGCTCGCCGTCCTCGACGCCGACCAGGTCGCGCACGCGATGTTCCCCCTCGGCGACGCCCCGACGAAGGCCGAGGTCCGGGCCGAGGCGACGCGGCGCGGGCTGCCCGTGGCGAACAAGCCCGACAGCCACGACATCTGCTTCATCCCCGACGGCGACACCCGGGGTTTCCTCGCCGACCGCCTCGGTGAGGTCCCCGGCGAGGTCGTCGACGAGTACGGGGAGGTGCTCGCGACCCACTCCGGCACCTACGGCTACACCGTCGGCCAGCGCAAGGGTCTCGGGATCTCCAAGCCCGCCGCCGACGGTCGTCCGCGCTACGTGCTGAGCATCGAACCCGTCCGCCGCACCGTCACCGTGGGCCCGGCGGAACGGCTCGCGGTGCAGGCCCTCGAGGCCGTCGACGCGATCTGGAACACCGAGCCACCGCTGGGACCGGTGGAGGTCCACGTCCAGGTCCGTGCCCACGGCGAACCCGTGCCGGCCGTCGCCGAACTCGTCGGCGAGGTCTTGCAGGTGCGGCTGCGGACCCAGCTCACCGGCGTCGCGCCGGGGCAGACGGTCGCCGTCTACCGCGGGACCCAGGTGCTCGGTTCCGCGACGATCTCCGGGACGACCGCGGCCTGAACCATCCGTCCCCACCGGGCGTCCCCGAGCCTCGAAACTTGCTGCTGACCCCACGGCCGCGTCGTGGGCCAGGTGGATCAGCTGCGAGCCAGGTGCGCAGCGCCGAGCAGTTCGGCATCGGCCCCCAGCACTCCGGTCGTGATGCGCAGGGCGGTGGCCATGGTGGGGGGCAGGGCTCGACTCAGCCCCTCGCGCAGTCCCTCGATGACCGGAGCGGCGGCGGGGCCCAGAGTGCCGTCGACGATGATCATCTGGGGATCGAGCATGACGCAGACCGGAGCGAGGTGCTGGCCGACGAGACGGCCGAGGTCGTCGAGGATGCGCCGCACACCGAGGTCACCCTGGGCGGCCAGACCAAGCAGGTCGTAGATGCCGATGTCCTCCCCGAAGGTGGACCGTGCGCTGTCCAGGAGTTGGTCGGCGGTGGCGACCTTGCCGAGGCAGCCCCGAGAGCCGCAACGGCAGAGGACCCCACCGGGGTCCACGTTCAGGTGGGAGAGCTCCCCGGCGAGCCCGTGAGCACCGTAGACGATGCGGCCGTTGACGATGATCCCGGCGCCCATTCCGGTGACGAGCTTGAGGTAGATGACGTGCTGCAGTCCCCGGGCGGCTCCGAAGGCGAGTTCCCCCAGCGCGGCGAGGTTGCACTCGTTGTCCACGCTCGCCGGCACCGCGAAAGCCTCCTCCAGGGCGGGTTTGACGTCGTCGAACAACCAAGCCACCGCGGGGGGTGGGACCGGGACGGCGCTCGCAGCCGTACCCCGGCTGGTGGCGGTGCCCGTTCTGGAGTTCGCGGTGGTGGGAGGTGCGGGAGGACGTGGCGTGAGCAGCGGAAGACCGGCACCTCGCTGGTAGGGGCCCTGCCGGCCCAGGACGACGTGGCTGAGCGGGGTGCTGATCCCTGACCGGGTGCGCGCCGCGCTCAGCCGTTGCACGCACTCGGCGACGACGTCGACGCACTGCAGCCAGTCGAAGGGGTCCTCTCTCGCGCCGCTGATGCTTCCCCCGTCGTGGACGAGGCCCACGCGGATCGTGCGGGGGGTCAGGATGACGGCGCCGGTCAGGTGCGTCTGCGGCTTCAGGCGCAACCTCGTCGCGGGTCGCCCTCGACGTGGCACCTTCCCAGGCCCTGCACCGGGTCCGGCTCCCGGTGGTCCTTCTGGTCGCACCTCCTCCAGCACGCCGCGGCCCAGCAGGCGCGCGGTGGCGGTGTTCACAGTGCTCAGGGGTAGCTGTGCTGAGTGCGCCAGCTCCGCCCGGGTGAGCTCTTCCCCCTCCTCGAGCAGTTCGGCCAGCAGCCGCTCACTGCCTCGGAGACCGACGACGCCGAAGCTGGTGGGCACAGCCACCACCCTAAACACTTCCAACCGTTCTCGTTGGAAGTAGACGAGACCGTGATGGCTGAATCGTTGCTCACGGCGGACGTCGGTCGATACGTTGCGTACGCCTTCCCCAGAAGGTGCTGTGAACGGACACCTCGGGACCCGCACGGGCCTTGCGTCTCGCAGTCGAGACGACCGGTGCCCGCGGTCCTCCCCGCGGGTGTCCGCACAGCCCGTGTCACTCATCCGTGTCACCCCCTGCTCCCACCGTGCTTCGCCGGCAACCGGCGCACCAGCGGCGGAACTGCGCTGAGGCGTGGGGCGGTACACGTTCTCGGGATTGTCCACCGCATCGACAGTCGGCAGTAGAAAGGTCATCGATGAACGAGCACGAGGCCACCAGTCCGCTCAGTCGACGGGGAGTCGTCTCCGCGGGAGTTCTCGGGGCTGCCGCGAGCCTGACCGTCGGGGCATCCTCCGCCTCCGCGGCTCCTCCGGCCGGGGCTGTTGTCGCCGTCGACCTGCGTCAGCGCGGCGCCCACTTCCCCCACGTGTGGGAGAAGGCCATCGCGGGGGACTGGGCCAAACAGGCTCTGCGCCGGGACTACCAGGACCAGTTGTTCACCTGCCACGACGAGCTCGGCATCCAGTCCCTGCGCTTCCACGGCATCTTCAACACCTCCATGAGCACCTACGCCCCCACCTACAACGGCGGCCGGGCCCGCAACCCCGCCTACACCCAGGACGACTACTCCTTCTTCAACGCCGACCAGATCTACGATGCGCTGGTCGGAGCGGGCATGCACCCCTTCGTCGAGCTCAGCAGCATGCCCGAGGCCCTGCAGGCCGGCCCGCCACCGTTTCGGGGGTTGCTCTACGACTTCAACCAGATGGAACCCAAGGACTACGCGGCCTGGGGCCGGCTCGTGGGGGCCTTCGCCAAGCACCTGGTCGAGCGCTACGGCATCGAGGAGGTGCGGACCTGGCCCTTCGAGGTGTGGAACGAGCCCAACCTCTACACCTTCTTCGACGGCGATCAGGCTGCCTACTTCAACCTCTACCGCGCCGCGGCGGAGGCGATCAAGGAGGTCGACGACTCCCTGCAGGTCGGAGGGCCCGCGACGTCCTCGGGACAGTTCACCTTCGGTCCCGTCCGGGCTCCCGGTCCCCAGTACTACCGCGAGTTCATGCAGTGGGCGACCACCAACGAGGTGCCCCTGGACTTCGCCACCGCCCACGCTTACGAGACCGACAAGGGGATCGGTCCCGAAGGCCCGGCCAGCTTCTTCAAGACCAACCGTGCCGACACCCCCGACGGTCTCCCGCTCTACATCACCGAACTCAACGTCTCCTCGTCCAACACCCCGGCCCTGGACAGCTCCGACGCCGCAGCCAGCCTGCTGCGGACCGTCATCGAGAGCGACGGCGTCGTCGACGCACTGGCGGTGTGGACGTTCAGCGACATCTACGAAGAACTCACCCAGGCCGACAACCCCTTCCACGGCGGTTTCGGGCTGCAGACCATCCACGGCATCAAGAAGCCGATCTACCGGCTCATGCAGATCCTGCACGAACTCGGGGACCGGCGCCTTCCCCTCACCCTCACCGGCGCCCCCGCGACAGTAGGAGCGATCGCCGTCGCGGGATCACGACGCGGTGGTGTCGACGTGCTGCTCTACAACCACGCCTTGGCCGGCGCTCAACCTGTCCCCGCCGTTCCGGCAACGGTCACCGTGAGCCTGCAGGGGCTCTCACCGACCACCCGCGCGCAGGTGCGACTCATCGACACCGATCACACCAATCCCTACCGGGCCTGGCTGGAGATGGGTTCCCCGGAACATCCGAACCGCCGTCAGCTTCGCAACCTGGACCGCGCCAGTGAGCTGGAGTCCGGTCCGTTGACCGTGAAGACCGACCGCGGTAGCCGTACGGGGAGCCTTCAACTGACCCTGCCGGCGGAAGGCGTCGCCGCCGTTCACCTTTCCTGAAGGCACGTGGGGCTGCTCGTACGAAGCAGCCCCACCAAGCCTGAACCCCTCACGTGTGCCCGGCCTCGAAAGGGGTGCGCTGCACGGACAGGTGACAGTTGACCTGTCCCACCCTCTGGTTACCTCAAACCCTGTGAAGATCGAGCTTCTCCTGCGGGACGGCCTGGAGCACCCGCAGTGATCAGCCCTCCTCAAGCGCCAGGTCGTCGCGTGAGGCGCAGGCGAGGAGCAGCACCCACGCTCACCGATGACTGCCAGGGGAAGGTGTTCTGCGAGCACCGCGGCCTGGCCGAGCAGACCGGTCTCCTCCCTCGTCTCACCGCCGACGGGCAACCCTGATCCGTCACCGAGGTCCGGGCAGTGATCAGGAATCCCCGGACGGATTTCCCGGGTGCGCGATTCCGGAGGTGGCCACGTTGTCGCGTTCATCAGCTGTAGACAGACACCCACGCCTCATGCCCGGCAGCAACCCGGCGCGTCTGGCCAGCGGCAACGATGAGGACCACCCGGCTTCCTCAGGTAGCCGATCCTCCTCCCCACCCCTCGCCTCACCCCGTGGTGTCGCTGCTCCCGCTCCGTGGAGCATCAGTCGGCGCTCAGTCGAGGAGGACGGTGCGCTGGTCCAGACGACGCAGGACCCGATCGACAGCCTCGGGGTCGACCCCGGGTTCACGGCGAGCCTGCAGGACGGCCTGGCGGGCCGCGGCCAAGGCCTCGGCCTGGATGCCCTGCACCACGACACGGGTGCGCTGCACCGTTTCCAGACGCTCGCGGTCCTCAGCGCTGAGGGTGTCTCCGCGCAGCACCGCCTCCAGGTGGGCGAAGCGTTCGTGCAGCACGGCCGCGGCCTGCTCGGGCAGGTCGGGCAGGTGGCGGTGGTGGAGGATCGTGGCTACCGCGGCCTGGCGGGCGGTCTGCACGACGCGTTCTTCGGCAGCGTGCTCGCCGGCGGCGTCCTCGGCCATTCCCAGGACCCGCACCAGGGTGGGGAGGGTGAAACCGGGCAGCAGCAGCGTCAGGACCAGCACGGTGCAGGCGATGAGCAGGATCTCGGTGCGAGCGGGGAACGCCGCCCCGTCATCGGTGCTCCCCGGCAGGGACAGGGCCAGAGCCAGGGTCGCCAGGCCCCGCATGCCGCACCACGTCAAGACGACGGCTTCGCGGGCGCTGCGGGGGGCGGCGGTGGCGTCGGGGGAGCGGCGCACCGCGAGCACGGCTGCGCCCATCCACACCGCGCGCACGGTGAAGGCGACCAGAGCGATGAGCAGGGCGTGGATGAGCATCGTGGGCAGGCGGTCTCCGGCGTCGGTGACGACCTGGCGCAGGCTCAGCCCGACCAGGCCGAAGGCGACGCCGGTGACGAGCAGCTCGACGACGTCCCAGAAGGAACCCTGCATGAGTCGTTCCTGCGCGGCGTCGGCGCTGGTGGTGGCGCGCAGCTGCAGGGCCAGGACGACCACGGCCACCACCCCGGAGGCGTGGACCTCTTCGGCGAGGAGGTATACGGCGAAGGGCAGCACCAGGGTGAGTGCGCTGCGTCCGAGTTCTGTGGTGATGCGGTCGATGACGGCGCGAGCCAGCCACGCCACGGCGAGGCCGATGAGGACCGCGCCGAGCGCACCGAGGACGAAGCGGAGCAGCAGACCGCCGGCGCTGAGTTCGCTGCCCTGAACGGTGGCCAGCACTGCGGCCTGGAAGACCACCAGGGCGGTGGCGTCGTTGAAGAGGCCTTCGCTCTGCAGGACGGCGAGCAGGCGGCGGGGGATGCGCACCGAGCCTGCGACGGCTTCGACGGCGACGGGGTCCGGCGGGGCGACCATGGCGCCCAGGGCGATGGCCGCGGACAGCCCCAGGCAGGGGACCAGGGCCATCGCGGTGCCGGCGACGACGGCGACGGTGGCGGCGACCAGGGCGACGGCGAGCAGGGCGATGGAACGCCAGCGGGCGCGGAAGAGTGACCAGGAGGTGCGTTGGGCGGTGGCGAACAGCAGAGGGGGCAGGAACAGCGGCAGGATGAGGTGGGGGTCGATCTCGAAGCCGTCGGGAAGGCCGGGGATGACGGCTACCGCGACCCCGAGCAAGACCATCAGCGCGGGCCAGGGCAAGCGGATGCGGTCGCCGATGCCGACCAGGAGGACGGAGGCCAGCATCAGGGCGACGACGAGGATCAACGTTTCCACCCGGTGAGTATCGCGTGGGGCCAGATCACATCGTTCCTCGTCAGGAGATCGGTCAGGTGGTGACCCTCATCACCTCCATCGAGGAGCAGACGAACCTGCTGGCCTTGAACGCCACCATCGGGGTGCCCTGGTGAGGAACGGGAGCACCTGGTGCGGCGCCTGACTACTTGCCCTTGGGTGGGGGGCTTGGAGCTGATGATCTGCGGACGAGCACGCAACTTGTGTGCGAGTTCGGGCCAGGTCTCGTAGGAGGCGTCGCGGCTGGATGACATCACGTCCGGCTCTGAGAGCCTGCTCCGAAGGTTCTCGGGATCGGAATCCTGAGGGGGCCCGGCGCCGTGTTCGACGTCTCGGCCGGAGAATGCTGGAGTGTTGCTCCAGGTCGGGTGCGCGCTCTTCCGCGTGCCCTGTGCCATCGCTGCTGGTTGCGGGAGCGGTGGCGCAAAGATGCGCTACTTCCTGTCGTGCAGGAGGTCAGGGGTTTGGTGACTACCACCCCGCCGGGCTTGTTCCCGGCGAACCTGGCGCGGGCGGCAGTCGGTGCCTCCGGCTCGCTGATCACACGGTCCCTCACCCTCGGCTAGTGAAGTCGAATCCGTCACGGACGGCCGCGACCTGTTCCGAGGGTCTGCAGGACAGATGCCTCAGGATGTGGCGTCGCTCGACCGGCCCCTCACCAGAGACGCCGGGAGGGTCACCGTTGCCGGCGTTCCGCCGCTGATCTGGTTCTTCAGCAGATGCACCATCTCGCGGCACATGCGCTCGAAGGACACCTCCATCGTGGTGAGACTCATCCCGTTGGTCTCGGGGATGTCACTACCGTCGAACCCGGCCACCGCGACGTCTTCGGGGACGCGGCGACCGAGCTGCTGCAGGGCCTCGAGGGCACCACGGGCCATGACGTCGTTGCCCGCGAAGATGGCGTCGATCGCCGGCTCCTCAGCGAGGAGCTTCTCGGTGGCCAGCTGCCCACCTACCCGGGTCCAGTCGCTGAAGGCGATGCGAGAAGGGATGAGGTGGTCACCGATCGCCGCGCTGTATCCCTCGAGTCGCTGATCTACTCGATGGCGGTTCTCGGGGCCCGCGATGTAGGCGATTCGACGTCGGCCGCTCTCGTGCAGATGCTGGACCATCGCGCGCGCGCCGGAGAAGTCGTCGGTGCTGACGCTGCCGATACCCCGCAGTCCCTGCGGTGGTATCCCCGAGCTGACGACCGGGATGCCGGCCGTCTCGAGCGGGCGAAGCGACGTGGCGTCGTGGTACCAGGAGGCAAGCAGTACGCCGTCGACGTTTCCCGACAGGATGAGGTTCACTGCTCGTTCTTGTTCGATGGTGGTCTCTGCGAGGAGCAGGATCATGGACAGGCCGGCATCCCCGAGTGCGGTCGACACGCCGTGGACGATCTTGGAGAAGTTGGGATCCCCGAAGAGGCGCTCGACGTTCTCGCCGAGGAGGAAGGCGACGACGTTGCTGCGCTGAGTCCGCAGGCTGCGGGCGTGGTGGTTCATCCGGTAGCCGGTCTGGCTGATGGCCTGCGTGACCGCCCGGGTGGCGTCATCACTCACCCAGCGACCACCGTTCAGCACCCTGGAGACCGTCGCCACCGAGACACCGGCAGCGGTGGCCACATCACTGATCGTGGGTCTGCGGGTCGCTGAGCCGTCGGGCATGCCTCAGGGTACTGGTGGGCCATCACGTCACCACCATCCTGCTGCTGTGGCTACTCCTGCGTGGAGCCACGCACGATGAGCTCCGTCGGCAGGGTGACCGTCGCCGGTGGCGAACCGTTGATCTGTTCCATGAGCAACCGGGTCATCTCCTGCGTGATGCGTTCGAAAGGCTGGCGGACCGTGGTGATCATCGGCTGCGTGCTGGAGGCGGCTGCGCTGTCGTCGAACCCGGCGATGGCGAGGTCTGATGGCACGCAACGGCCGAGAGCACGAGCCACCGAGAGTGCCGCCACCGCCATGAGGTCGCTGGCCGCGAAGATCGCGTCGACGTCGGGACGGCGCCCCAGGAGCTCGGCGGCGGCCCGTTCCCCGCTCGCAGCGCTGTAGTCGCCGTGGACGATGAGGTCCTCCTCGATGCGGTCACCCATGGCGAGCCGGAACCCGTCCAGGCGGGCGTCGCCCCCGTTCATGTCACCCGGTCCGGTGATGTAGGCGATGTGACGATGCCCGGCCTCGAGGAGGAGCCTGCCCATCTGCATCGCCCCGCCGAAGTCGTCGGACTGCACGCAGCTGATGCCGCTGAGCCCTCGCGGGGGCGGTCCGGCACTGACCATGGGCAAGCCGTGGAGGAGTAGTTCCTGCAGGATCGCGTACTCGCGGTACCAGGACACGACGACGGCGCCGTCGACCATGCCGGAGGTGAGGACCCGCAGCGCCCGTTCGCGTTCGGCGGGAGTCTGCCCGACCAGCAGGACGAGGGACATGTCGTACTCGGTCAAGGCGGCGGAGACCCCGCGGAGCAGGGTTGCGAAGTTGGGGTCGGAGAAGAGGCGGTCGACGTTCTCGCCCAAGAGGAAGCCGACCGCCCCCGAGCGTCGGGTCTTCAGGGTGCGGGCATGGGTGTTGACGCGGTAGCCGATGGTCTGCACCGCCAGCTGGACGGACCGGGTCGTGCTGTCGCTGACCCACCGTTCACCGTTGAGCACACGCGAGACGCTCGCGCGGGAGACGCCTGCCGAGCGGGCGACGTCGTCGATGGTGGGTCGGCGGCGCGGTGGATCACTGATCACGGAAGGGCCCGCTCCTGGAGAGGTCGAGTGAGTCGTGAGTCTGCCCAGGCACTCCGGTACCTGGGCAGACGGGAGGTCACGGCTGCGTGAACGCGGTGTCCATCGACGTGAGCACACCGGGGATGTCGTTCTGTCCGCTGAAGAGGGCTTGCACACCGTCGAACATGGCGGGCTGGATGCTGGTGTTCGGCCACAGCTGGTCCGGCCAGCTCGCCGTCTTGTTCTCGCTGACGAAGGACTGCACGACCTGGGAGACCTGAGTGCCCTGGTCGATGTCGCCGGGCAGGGCTGCGGTGTCGCCGTAGGCGTTGGCGTAGGCGATCTGCGTCTGCGCAGACGCCAGGAAGTCGATGAACTTCTGAGCCAGTTCCTGCTTCTTGGTCGCAGCGTTGATGCCGAAGGAGGGTCCGGTCGTGGCTGAGAGCACCGTGGCGGCGGGATCGTCGCTCGCGGGGAAGGCGGCGAACGTCATCTTCGTGTCGCTGCTGCCCAGGGCTGCGATGCTCTTGGTCTCCGCGGCCACGGACACCGTGGCCAGGGTGGCACCGTCGACGACGGCTTGTTGGACCGTGGAGTAGGGCGTGCCGGAGGGTGAGGGGTTGAAGCAGCCGGCGGTGTCCATGTCCTGGTACTTCTGGAAGGCCTCTCGCCAGCCGGAGTCGGAGAAGGTGGCCTTCCCTGCCGCCTGCTGCTGCTCGAAGTCTGGTTGCGGACCGTAGACGAGGCTGGCCGTGAGGGCGTAGGGGATGAGCTGTGTGGTCCAGGCGTCACTCAACCCCAGGCCGTAGGCGACCTTGCCCGCTGCCTTCGCGGATGCGCAGAAGGCCAGCACTTCACTCCACGTGGTGGGTGGGGTCAGTTTCAAGGCGTCGAGCTGGGTCTGGTTGTAGATGCCGCCGATGGAGGAGAACGTCATCGGAACCGCGAGCAGCTTGCCGTCTCGACTGAGCAGGTCTACCGCGCTCTCGGGCAGGGCGTCCGTCCAGCCGGCGCCCGTCAGATCGGCGAGGGAGCCGTGGGAGCCGAGGACGTCGACGCTGACGTTGTTCCCGGCGCCGGGGAAGACCTGGATGATGTCGGGGGCGGTGCCGCCGGTGAGCTGGGTGGCGGTGACCTGTTGGTAGTTCTGCGGGCTGTCCTTGACGGTGACGGTCACGCCCGGGTTCGCCTTCTCGAAGTCGGCGATCACCGCCTTCATGGCGTCGCCGCCGTTGGTGCCCACGGTCAAGGTGTTGGCGGATTCAGCGCCTCCAGTGCCTTCGGTGGCGGTAGAGCAGCCAGCGAGGAGGGTGGCGGCCACGGTGAGCGCTACCGCGCACCGTCGGGGGAGTGTCGTCGTCGACATGGTGCTCCTAAGGGAGGGAGGGGGAGGTCAGCCTTTGAGGCCCGAGGCGAAGCCGCGGATGATGAAGCGCTGCATGACGAAGTAGGCGATGAGGATCGGGAGGACGGAGATGATCAGGGCGGAGAAGACCAGTGACCACTGTGCGCCGTAGAGCCCGACGAAGGAGTACACCGACAGCGGAGCGGTCGAGGAGTTTCCTCCGCTGAGGTAGAGCAGGGGGGTGAAGAAGTCGTTCCAGATGGAGAGGGCGCAGAGGATGACGACGGTTCCCGTGATGGGTCGCAGCAGCGGGAACACGACCGTCAGGAACGTCCGTTCCGGGCCGGCGCCGTCGAGTTCGGCGGCTTCTTCGTAGTCGATGGGTAGATCTCGCAGGAAGGAGCTGTAGAGGAAGATGGCGAAGGGGAGGAAGCCGGCGACGTTGATGAGGATCACCGGTAGGGGTGAGCCGACCAAGCCCAGTTTGGAGAACGACAGGTACAGCGGCACCATGGCCAGCTGCCCGGGGAACAGGAAGCCGGCGAGGAAGAGGTAGAACACTCCTCGTGACCACCGCGCTGTCCGCCGGGTGATGGTGTAGGACGCGGTGGCAGCGAGGACCACGATGAGCAGTACGGACACCGCAGTGATCACGAAGCTGTTCACCAGGCTCGGCCCCATGAGCGATTCCCGCCAGGCCGTGCTCAGGTTGGCGAACTGCAGGGGCCAGGTGAAGCCGAGGAACCCGGTGGAGGTGCTCGGGTCACGTAGGGCGACGGAGAGCAGGACCACGAAGGGGATGAAGAAGGCCACGCCGACGAGGACGAGGATGATCTCGAGGATGAGGGTTCGCCACGTGTAGCGGTTCACGTCAGGGCCTTCCGCTGGGTCAGGCGGAACTGCGCGAACGCCACGATGCCGACGATGAGGGTCATGAGGACGCCTTGGGCCAGTGCCGTCGGGTACTGCAGCAGGGTGAACGACGTCTTGTACACGATGGTGGCCATGGTCTCGGTAGCACCCGCAGGGCCCCCCTCGGTCATGGAGTAGACGGTGTCGAACTGCTTGAGGGAGGAGATGAGGGTGAGCAGGACGTTCACCACGATCGCCCCGTTGATGAGCGGCAAGACGATGCGGGTCGTGCGCCGTACCGGTCCGGCGCCGTCCAGGGCCGCGGCCTCCAGGAGTTCCTCGGGAACGCCTTGAAGGCCGGCGAGGTAGATGACCATGGAGTAGCCCGCTCCCTGCCAGATGATGGCCGCGCAGATGGCGTAGAGCGCGATGTCGGGATCCCCCAGCCAGTTCTGCTGCAGTGATCCCAGACCCACGGTCTGCAGGGTTGTGTTCAGGGTCCCGGTGGGGGAGAGGAGGTACTTCCAGAGGAAGCCGGCGACGATGGGGGTCAGGACCACCGGGAGGAAGAACACCAGTCGAAGGACGTAGCGGCTCTTCACGTTGGTGTGCAGACCCAGCGCCAGGAGCAGGCCCACGAGGTTCTGTCCCACGGTCACGATCACCGTCAAGACGACGGTGTTCAGGATGGCCCGGGTGGAGTTGGGGTCGTGCAGGACGCGACGGAAGTTGTCCAGTCCGACCAGGTTCTTCGCCCCGGCGAAGCCGTCCCAGTCGGTGATCGAGTAGCTCAGGCCTTGAAGGTTGGGCCACAAGACGATGAGGGCGTAGAGCAGCAGGGCCGGCGCGATGAACCAGATCGGGGCGCGGTGTTGACGTGGCCGGCGACGGGGCGTGGAAGAGCGGGCGCTGGTGGCGGCACCGGGGTCCACGAGTACGGGGCCATTCACGAGATCGACTTAGAACGCACGTGTCATCTCCTTTGAGGACTACTTGCCTGTAATCGATACCAGGTTGGCTGAGTCAGGACCTTAGCTGCCTCCGCGCACATCTGCCAAGACGTTCTGGGGCTCATCGTCAGATCTAGCGCACCATGCCTGTAATCGATTACAGTCCGGGGACGCTTCAAGGGAGATGTGGCATGAACCGACCCACCACCATGCGCGCCGGGCGAGACCCGTGGACCGACGACCTCGCCCCACCCGAGGCGCTCACCAGCACTGACGAAGCACGCCTGCACTTGACCTCGAGATACGTGGTGCGGGGGGATCGACCGGTCATCCCCGTCACCGGCGAGCTGCACTACTCCCGGGTAGCACGCAGCGAGTGGGACCAGCGCCTGCGGCTCATGCGCGCCGGCGGCGTGACCGCGGTCGCCACCTACGTCATCTGGATCCACCATGAACCCCGACGAGGCCAGACGTCGTTCGTCGGTGGACTGGACCTGGGAGCCTTCATCGACACCGCAGAAGCGGCAGGACTGGACGTCGTCCTACGCATCGGACCGTGGTGTCACGGCGAAGTCCGCAACGGCGGCTTCCCGGACTGGGTCCAGGCGCTTCCAGTCGATCACCGGAGCAATGACCGTGACTACCTCGACGTGGTGGGGGCCTGGTTCCAGACGATCGGGCGCCACCTCAGCCATCGGGTCCGTCCCGATGGCCCCATCGTGGCGATCCAGGTCGAGAACGAGCTCTACGACCAGCCCGATCACATCGTCACCCTCATCGACCTGGCCGAGGCGGCGGGCATCGTCGCTCCCATCTGGACCGCGACGGCTTGGGGTAGTGCTCAGCTACCGCCCGTGGTGCTGCCGCTGTACGGCGGCTATGGCGACGGCTTCTGGGTCGATGCTGATGCCCGCTGGGACCCCACGTTCCGCGAGCACTACTTCTTCAGCCACGCCTGGGACGACCCGGGCATCGGCGCCGACCTGCGACAAGAGACCAGTGTCAGCACCGGTGCGGGTGCTGATTGCGATGCCGGAGTCGATGGTGAGAACCCAGCCGGTGGCGATGCCGGAGCCGGTGGTGACGAGGAGGGGGCCGACTCCGCCCACCGGATCGTCGCGTCGAACTCACCCGATGTAGATGGTGCAAACGATGCTCATGCTGTCCGCGGGCCAGCGGCCACCTGCGAACTCGGCGGCGGCATGGCCACGGCCTACCACCGCCGACCCGTCCTCGCCCCAACCGACGTCGCGGCGATCGCCCACACCAAACTCGGCAACGGCTCCGTCTGGCAGGGCTACTACATGTTCGCCGGTGGCAGCAACGTGTGGCAGGGAATCTGCCTTCAGGAGTCTCGAGCCACCGGCTACCCCAACGACCTCCCGCAGCTGGACTACGACTTCCACGCCCCCCTCGAAGCGTGCGGCAGCCGGACGCGCACCTTCGACCTGTTGCGCGAGCAGCACTCCTTCCTCGCCGCCGCCGGACCCCGACTGGCCCCGATGAGCACGACCTTGCCTGATCGACTCCCCACCGACGCCGCAGACACCGACACGCTGCGCTGGTCATGGCGCAGCGACGGGCGATCAGGCTTCGTCTTCATCAGTCAGCACCAACCCTACGAACCGCTGCAAGACGTGGGAGCCGTTCGGTTCCAGGTCTGCCTCGACACCGAAACGGTGGAGTTCCCCCACCACCCCATCGACATTCCTGCCGGTACCCTCGCGCGCTGGCCGGTGGCCTGGTCAACCGCGGGGGCGCCGATACTGCGCTGGGCCACCGCCTCCCTGCTCAGCGTGCTCCCAGGACCCCAGCGACCTGTGCTCGTGCTGCGCGCGGAGGCAGGCATCGTCCCCACCGTCTGCTTCGAGGAGACGGTCACCGTCACCCGCGCCGGGATCGCCCTCGAGGCTCAGCAGGGAACGTGGGACCTCTGCGTCGATGACTGGAACCTCTACACCGTGGAGGGGGTGGAGACCTCGCACGCCTTGGACGTCCTCGTGCTCTCCCCCCAGCGGGCCGAGCAGACCTGGATCCTGGACTCCCCAGACGGGAGCCGACTCACGCTGAGCACCCGTGAGGACGTGTACTTCGACGCGAGCGGCGAGCTCACCGCCCGCACAGTGGATGAGGACCCCGCGCTGGAAGTCTGGGACCCCCTCTCGCTCACCTTCCGAGTCGCACCGGGCTCAGTCCCTCAACCTCGCCACACACCGTGCCCAGTCACGCTGCTACGCACGGCGCAGCCGGGTGCACCCGGCTACGGCGGGCTTCCTGCTCGACCGGGCGCCCCCACCGTGGACGTCATCAGGCGAGACGGAGCCCAGTGGCGCATCGAGATGCCTGCCTGGAGTGGGGGAGGCCGTGACGATGCCCGAGGCGCTAGCGATGCCCGGAGTGTCGGCGACGCTGAGAGCGATCACGGAGATGGGATCCTCGAGATCCAGTGGGTTGGTGACGTCGCGATCCTGGAGGTCAACGGCACCCTGGTCGCCGACCGCTTCTGGGACGGGACCCCGTGGCGCATCGATCTCCGCACCCTGACCCTGGGCTCACCCAGCGAGGGCCCACTGACCGAAGGCGCACCGACCGAGGGCGCGTTGCGCCTGAGCGACGTGACCTTGACGATCCTGCCCCTGCACCCGGCCAACCCCATCGGACTTCCTCGTGAGGCCGCGCGCGTCCGAGCTGCGACGCACGCCGACCTCCTGGAGCTCCGGTCCATCACCTATCGGGAGCGCCTGACGTGGCATCCGCTCACCCCTCCGCACCTCTCGCACTGACTCCGACGCGACTACGCGCCCGCGGACTCGAGGATCCACTGGGAGTCGCCGACCCCGCACCAGAGCTCAGCTGGTCACCTCCCCCCGATCCAGACGTCGAGGGCTATGTCCTGCAAGCTCACCCCCTCGCCGCTGCCGGCACCGGCACCGGCGACGTTGGTGGTGGCGGTAGCGGTAACGCCCACGACGATGAGCGGCCCGCGGGAAGCCACGTCGACGCACCCGGAGAGGGGCCCGTGTTGCATCTGCCTCCCTCCACCGTGCGCAGCAGCTGGCCCTGGCCGGCACTGAGTGCTCGCCAACGGCTCCAATGGCGCGTCGGTGCGCTGCAGGGCGGGCAAGTGACCTGGAGCCTGCCCGCCACAGTGGAAGCGCCACCCTGGCACCTCAGCCGCGAAGCCACCTTCATCACCCACCCCGCCTGGGTCGACGTCGGTGAGCACCTGCCTCCAGCCGTCCCGCAATTCCGCACGGTGCTCCGGCTGGGGGCGCCGGTGCTCGCGGCCCGGCTCTCGGTGGCCACCACCGGGGTGGTCACCGGGACGATCGACGGGCGGTGTCTCACGGATGAGCTGCTCGCCCCTGGGTACGCCGACCTCGCCCACCAGACACCAGCCCTGGTGTGGAACGTCAGCGACAGCCTCCACACCGGAGTCAACGAGATCACGTTGGACGTCGGGACCGGTATCGGTTTCGTCCCCCGGGTGGAGGGCCGCTACACCAAGTTCGCCAACACAGGGTTCCCTCCGGCCCTGCTGGCGGAGTTGATCGTGGAGTGCGCGGACGGTGAGCGGCACGTGGTGCGTAGCGGGACCGATTGGTCCACCCGGCTCGGACCGACGGCGATGAGCCACTGGTACGGCGGCGAAGACCGGCGCATCGACACCGGCCCCTGGGTCGAGGCCGTGGCCACTACCCGTCCTCGAGCCCTGCGGTGGCGGGCCGCGCCGCCCATCCGCGTCGTCGAGACCCTCACCCCGGTGTCCGTGGACCGACGCCCCGACGGATCTCGCGTCCTCGACTTCGGCCTGAACACCGCCGGGCGACCGGTGCTCGACCTCAGCCGGGTGCGGCCGGGAACGAAGCTCGAGCTGCACCCGGCGGAGCTGCTGGACGAGCACGGCAACATCGACCAGACATCAACCGGGGCACCCATCTTCGATTCCACCGTCGTGGGCGGGGAGAGGAGTTTCACGCCTCGCTTCACCTACCACGGTGGCCGCTACCTGCGGGTGAGCGGCCTGCCTGCACAAGCCCCTGACGATGTGACCTGCTGGGAGGTCATGCGCACCGTCAACGAGCGCGTCGGTGACTTCCGCAGCTCCGACTGGTTCCTCCAGCGCCTGCACACGATGGTCGACCGCGCCGTGCAGTCGAACATGTTCAGCGTCTTCACCGACTGCCCGCACCGCGAGAAGCTGGGCTGGATCGAACAGCTGTACCTGTGCTTCGACACCCTGGCCATGAACTGGGACGTCGAAGCGCACCTGGGTGACGCGATCCGTCACCTCAGCCAAGCTCAAGATCACCAGGGGATGGTGCCGAGCACCGTTCCCGAGCTCGTGGTCTTCAACACCTTCCCCTGGAAAGGCGACCTGGACGCTTTCCGTGACGACCCGAACTGGTCGCGCACGCTCGTGGAGCTGCCCTGGCAGCTGCACCGCCACTACGGGGCCACCGCCGCGTTGCGCACCACGTTTCCCGCCGTCCGCAGCCACCTGGACTACCTCCGCAGTCGAAGCTCGAACGGTCTTCTCGATCACGGCCTCGGCGACTGGATCGAGATCGACAGGACCACCCCGAGAGCCCTGGTCGCTACGCACGGGTGGGCGATGGCGTTGCGAACCGCCGCTCGAAGTGCGCAAGCACTGGGCGACCTCACCTCCGCTGCCGCGCTGCGCGCCGAATCGGGGGAAGTGTGGAGTGCTCTGCGCAAGCACTTCCTCCCCCCACAAGGGGATTGGGGTTCGGGCAGCCAGGCCAGCTGGGCCCTGGGACTGTCCGACCCAGCGCTCACCGCGGATGATCGACAGCGTGCAGTGAAGGGTCTGCTGGAGTCCATCTCAGCGGCGGGCGGGGCCCTCACCGTCGGAGAGATCTCCGTGCCGTGGTTCATTCAGGCACTGATGGACGCCGGCGAAGCCGATCTGCTCAACACCGTGGTCCGGCGCAGCGACGCCGCCGGCTACGGCTACCAGGTAGCCTCGGGGGCGACCGCGCTGACTGAGTCCTGGGAGGGCCCCGACGGAGCACACGGAGTGGTGTCCCAGAACCACTTCATGCTCGGGGCCATCGACGGCTGGCTCATCCAGGACGTGGCCGGCTTGCGCCAACGCGCAGGCTCCACCGGGTGGGCGGCTGCCCGTATCGCACCCACCCCCCTGACCGGCGTCGAGTCCGCTTCAGCCTCGTTCCGATCACCCCGCGGTCGCCTGGAGGTCTCCTGGCAACGGGACCAGTCCGAAGGCGGCGTCATCGTCGTCAGCTCGCCCCGGACCATCGACGTCGACGTCGTCTCGCCACCGGGTTGGCGCGTCGAACACCACCGCTTCCCTCAACGCACCACAAATCCCACCTGAGCGGGACCTGGAGACCCGAGTTCGTCGTGGGGATCTGTCTGGCCTTGCCCGGCTCATCAGACACGGTGACCCTTTAGTACAGGCTGGCTCGAACTTCACCCAAAACATCGATGCTCGAACCTGTCCGGGCGGAGTGCGCACACCTGCAGTGGTTCCGGTGCGTGTTTTGCCAACTCTCGATCCAATCGTAGATTTCCCGTGCAGACCTGCCTTGCCGGTCACAGCTAGCGGTCGAGTTCGGCCGTGTGCTTCGTTGCGAAGAACGACGTCGACACGCGTTTCCCCCACCGCCGACCCTTTGGACCCCACCGACCGGGGGGAAGCCCGGAAGATGGCTAGGCGGGGTCCACTGCCGACCTCACACCGCCATCTGAGAGTTGCTGAGTGGGTATGACCTCTTGACAGCGATTTCGCAGGTTGGGCATGATCTGGGTACAGAGGACCATGCATCGTTGTACGGCGAACGGTGGTCAGGAGATCAGGGACAGGTCCGGTGTGCCGTCCCAGGTCACGGGTTTCGATGTTTCGCTTCCACACCCCAGTGTCGTCCACATCTCAGTGTCGAAGGACGGGTGGCGCTTCACGATCCCGGTCGGCACAGGCGCTGGAAACGGTGACCGACTGATCGCCGGCGTGCAGCATCTCTGCATCAATCCAAACGGGGTAGCGGTGTTCTCGATCCTCGAGGGCACCGGTAGCACTCGAAGGGAGTCAACGATGACTGATGAGTTCAACGTGAACCGCCGTGGACTGCTCTCGGTGGGTGTCGTAGCCACCGCACTGATCGGCGTCGACGCGACCTCGACAACCAGTAGCGCCCAGGCCGTGGATGCGGGCAACGACCGCACCGACGCGGACTGTTGTGCCCGCCCGGGTCCAGAGGTCAAGACGACTGCGGGACGCTTGCGCGGACTGCGTATCCGGGACACGGACGTGTTCCGCGGCGTTCCCTATGGTCGCAGTACGGCCGGCCGAGGACGATTCCTGCCCCCCGAGCCCATGCCCTGCTGGGACGGTGTCCGTGACGCGACCGAGTTCGGCAAGTCCAGCCCTCAGACCAGCCCCGGGATCTACTGGGACCCCATCATCGGTGAGTACTTCTCCGGTGGCCGCGCGCAGGAACTCATCGATGCCGACCTCTCGACCGGCGAGGACTGCCTGGTCTTGAACGTCCTCACGCCCCACCGCCGGCATGAGAAGGCCGACCTCGCAGTGATGGTGTACTTCCACGGTGGCGGCTACGACAACCTCAGTGGATCGTTGGCGGCACTCGCAGACCAGTTCGTAGCCCAGGAGAACGTCGTTCTGATCTCCGTCAACCACCGCCTGAACGCCTTCGGCTACATGTACCTGGGGGAGCTGTCGGAGAAGTACGCCGCGGGCAACGTCGCCCTCCTTGACCTCGTCTTGGCCCTGCAGTGGGTGCAGGACAACGTCGCGGCCTTCGGAGGGGACCCGGGCAACGTGACCATCTTCGGCGACTCAGGGGGCGGCGGGAAAGTGCAGAGCGTCATGGGTATGCCTCAAGCTCGCGGCCTCTTCCACAAGGCCATCATCGACAGCTCCGTCGCGCTGACCTGGCAGAGCCGGGCGGAAGCCACCCAGGCAGCACGCAACCTGCTGGCGAAGCTGAAGATCGAAGGCGATGACGTGGACGCGCTCCTCAAGAAGGCTCCCGGTGACATCGTGGCGGCGCTCGGGGGTGAGCCTGCGACCAGGTTCGGACCCGTTCTCGACGGCTCCACGGTCACCGAAGCGACCTGGGCTGATCGGGCACCAGATCAGGTCGCCGACGTTCCCCTCATCGTGGGATCGACGGCGCAGGAGCTGAGGCAGTTCAGCACCGGGCGACCTGAGCTCTTCGACCTCAGCTGGGACGGTCTGCGTTCGCAACTGCTCGTCGCGTTGCGGTCCACACCAGGGAAGGTCGACCATGTCATCGACGTCTTCCGGGATGCTGAACCCGACGACGACCCCAGCGACATCTACTTCCGGGTGACGGCCGCGACGAGCTTCGGGGCCTGGGCGCGCCGCATCGCGGCGTTGAAGGAGGCGCAGCCGGCGTCGGTGTACCGCTACTACTTCGACTACGAGAGCCCGGTCTACGGCGGGCGGTTGAAGTCTTCGCACACCATGGGGGTTCCGCTGGCCGTGGGGCTGGTCCATGCACCGGAGTCGCGGGAGCTTTCGAACCAGATGCAGCGAACCTGGGCTGCCTTCGCGCGCACGGGTGACCCCAACAACGACCTGCTGCCGTCGTGGTCGGAGTACGTGACCACCGGACCGGGGGCCCATGAGTCCACCATGGTCTTCGACCTGGAGAGCCACCGCGAAGACGAGTTCTACGCCGCCCAGCTCGCTGCCCTCGCCAGCTTGTAGACGACAGCGCCCCGGGTCGGTCAGCAGGCGCAATGGTCGGCGCGCGCGACCGCAATCGAGCATTTTGCCTTTCCCACCCTTGCATCGGAGACGTCTGCCGTCGCCGGCAGCAGCGGTATCGCTCACGCTGCTGCCGGCTTGGGGAGGGCTGTCAGACCGTTCGGGCTTGACCTTCAGCCCGGCCGGGGTCACGAGGAAGGTTGGAAATGACACTGCGATGCCGGTGGTCCGAGGATGCCTTCGCCGAGGTCGGTGCGGCCAGCGCCGCGACCACGGCGGACACCGCTGCCGAGGTCGCGGGAGCCGCGGCGGGTCTGCAGGACCTCGTGAGCCGCTTCCGCTTCTGACTCGTGACGGTCTGATGTCCTGGCCCGGTTCGCCACCAGGCCACACCAGGGATCGAGATCGTCCGCTGGCGCCTGACTGGTCTGGGCACACGGATGGGTGGTGACGACTCAGACGTGCGGCTGACCGGTCGAGGCGCTGGTGCCACCATCGACGGGGAGTACGGCACCGGTCACGTAGCGGGCTGAGTCGCTGGCCAGGAAGAGTACCGCGGGGGTGATGTCCTCGGGTTCCCCCGGACGGCCGAGGGCGATGCGGTTGATGAATGGGGCCAGGGATTCCTGGTCGCGGCCCATGCCTTCGGTCATCTCGGTGAAGGTGAAGGCCGGAGCGACGGCGTTGAGGCGAACACCGCGGGTTCCCCAGTCCAGGGCCAGCGAACGGACGAAGTTCGACACCGCGGCCTTCGTCGCGTTGTACCCGGCCTGGCCCCAGTCCCCGCGGTCACCGGAGACCGATGACACCGCGACGAGGTTGCCGCCTGAGGCGGCCAGGTGCGGCAGGACCGCCTTGGCCAGGTGGAAGAACCCGTCGACGTTGGTCGCGCGCATCGACGCCCAGTCATCGTCGTCGAGTTCGGTGATGGGACCCGGAGAATGCGTGCCGGCGTTGCTGATGACGACGTCGATCCGCCCGAAGCGTTCGATGACGTCGGCGACCAACCGGCGGACTTGGGCGCCGTCGGAGATGTCGGCGGGTAGGGCCATGGTGCGCTCGGTCGGGTACGCGGCGAGGGCTTGCTCGAGGCGCTCTCGGCGGCGGCCGGTGATGGCCACGCTGGCTCCCGCCTGCAGGAAGGCGGCCGTGACGGCGCCACCGATGCCGCTACCGCCGCCGGTGATGAGGACGACGGAGTCGGTGAAGTCGAACTGCGCGGTGTTCATGGTGCTGCTTCCTCCGCGGTGTTGGTGGTGTGGCGTCTGTGTGGGTGTGGTTCTGCTCAGACCAGGCGGGCGCCGCCGTCAACGGTCCGGACGTCGCCGGTGCTGTCGCCGTTGTCGGCGGGGTGTGCAGCATCCCGCGGTGGGCCGGCCAGACCACGCATTGTCCACCACGTGCGCGGTGGGTCAGCCAACGCGCGCTAAGGCCTCGATGGGCGGAGGTGCTCGCTCATCATGAGCGCGACAGCACAGCCATCGTCATAGTGATGTCCGTGAAGTCGCCAGCCGTCGGGGTAGCGCTCACAAGGCGGGATGACCGTGACGTCGCGAGTTGCGGATGATCGGAGGGTCACGACCACGGACGCGTCCACGTCGCCCGACGGATGAGGGCTGACACAGCTCGGGGTTCTCGGTGCGCGCTGTGAGTTGCGGAGTGAGGCGACCTCGGCGGGGTGCGCCCCGGTGTGGGCAAGGGACCCGACGACGTGTCGGTGTACATCGACCGGTTCACAGCGGCCAGCTCATCGACGATCGGATCCATGAACAGGCCCTCCGGTGCTGCGCGGGCGGTGCCGTGTCAGGAGCGGAGGCCTCGGAGTCCGGTGCGGATCTCGTGGACGAGGATGTCGGGCTGTTCGAGGGCGGCGAAGTGCCCGCCCTTCTCCGCCTCGCTGTAGTGGATGAGGTTGGTGTAGGTGTCCTCGATCCAGGTGCGCGGCAACCGGGGGACGTCGCGCGGGAACACCGTCACCGCGACCGGCAGCGTGAGCGTGGGGCCGGAGAAGCTGCGCGTCCTGTTCTCCCAGTAGATGCGGGCCGAGGAGGCGGCGCTGTTGGTGAACCAGTACAGCGAGATCGCGTCGAGCATGGTGTCGGTGTTGAGGACGTCCTCGGCCAATCCGTGGTTGTCGGTCTTGGACTGGAACTTCTCGTAGATCCAGGCGGCCTGTCCGACGGGGGAGTCCGCCAGGGCGAAGCCGACGGTCTGCGGCTTCGTGCCCTGGAGGTGGTTGGATCCGCCGAGCTCGCCGGTGTAGAGGGCGAGGGTGTCGACCGCGTGGCGTTCATCGGGGGAGAGGGTGTCGGGGACCTGGGTGGGGAAGGCGTACTGGGTGTTCAGGTGGATACCGAGCAGACCCTGCGGTTGTGCCGCTGCCAGGACGGTCGTCACGACAGCTCCCCAGTCACCGCCTTGGGCGGCCCAGTGCTCATACCCCAGTCGTCTCATCAGCTCGGCCCACGCCTCTGCGACGCGAGCAACGTCCCACCCGGTTCCGGTCGGCTTCTGGGAGAACCCGAAACCGGGCAGGGACGGGATCACGACGTCGAAGGAGTCGGTGACGTCCCCTCCGAAGGCCACGGGGTCGGTCAGGGGGCCGATCAGGTGCAGGAACTCCACGATCGAGCCTGGCCAGCCGTGGGTCAGCAGCAGCGGCAGGGCGTCGGGGTTGGTGGAACGGACGTGGATGAAGTGGATGTCCAGTCCGTCGATGGTGGTCAGGAAGTTCGGGAGACGGTTGAGTTCGGACTCGAACCGGCGCCAGTCGTAGTCGCGTTCCCAGTGTCCGATCAGTGCTTCGAGGTTCTCGGTGCGAACGCCTTGGGACCAGTCCTCGACCGTCTCCGGGGCCGGCCAGCGCGTCGTGGCCAGTCGCTGCTGGAGGTCGAGGATCGCGGAGTCCGGGACCGCGACGGTGAAGGGGCGGATGGGGGCCACGGGTGTGGGGTCGGTCGTGGTCATGGCGGTCTCCTGAACGTTGGCGTTCCGGTGCAACGATCTGTTGCACATGCATGTGCAATGCACACTGCCGTGCAACGTAGGTGATTGCACACCACTGTGCAAGAGTGGGGAGATGCAGGTCGAGTCAGCGCACACACGATCCGTGCACGAGACGCGCAGCCGCATCCTCGACGTTGCCCGAGAGGTGCTCGGGCAGGACCCCGACGCCGGCATGGGCAAGGTCGCGGCCGCGGCCGGGGTGGTCCGGCGCACCGTCTACGGGCACTTCCCCACCCGCGCTGACCTGGTGCGCAACCTGACGGGACAAGCGGTGGCAGAGATCACCGCCGTGCTCGCGCAGGTCGACGACCCCGATCGGGCGCCTGACGCGGTGTGGGCGGACTTCGTGACCCGCCTGTGGCCCCTCGTGCACCGTTACCGGGTGCTGCTGGCCCTGCGGCGCGGCGAGCACGGTGAGGAGATCCACGCGCTCCTGCGCCCGGTCGACGAACTGCTCGCCGCCTTGGTGCGGCGCGGTCAGGGCAGCGGTGCCTTCGCAGAACACCTACCGGCCGAGGTCGTCAGCCCGATCGCCTTCTCCGCCGTGTTCACCATCGCCGGCGAGGACGCCGCGCACGGCCTCCTCGGTGTTCGCGCGGCCACGATCACCAGCCTCCTCGTCCTGGGCGTGCCGCAGGCGCGTGCCAGCGCACTGGCCAGCGCGTTGGCCGGTGAAGGCGCGTGACGTGCCATCCACCCGGGGCTGTGCCTTGACCACCGCTCCCTTCGAGCGGTCCGCCCTGGCGACTCCCACGACACCGTGACCTCCGGTGAAGGCCCCGACTGCCTCGGTGCACTGCCCACGCTGCGTGACGTTGCTCTTCAGATCGGGTCTTCAGGCTGGTTCTTTTCGTCGGGTCTTCAGGTCGGAGCCCAGCGGCGACGGCGCAAGCCGGGCAGGCTCGCGCGTGATGCGACCTCCGTTCAGCCGCCCAGCAGTCCGTGTTCGTGGACGAGCACGACAGCCTGAACCCGGTCGCGCAGAGCCAGTTTGGTCAGGACGTGGGAGACGTGGGTCTTGACGGTCTGCTCGCCGATGAAGCAGGCGGTGGCGATCTCGGCGTTGGACAGCCCGCGGCCCACCTGGAGGAGCACTTCGTGCTCGCGGGAGGTGAGCGTGCTCAGTGCCGACGGCGGTGGGCGTCGTCCGAGGTGCGCGGAACCCAGGCCGGCGGCGAAGCGCTGGGCGAGACGACGGGTCACCGAGGGGTCGATGAGGGCGTCACCTCGGGCGGCGACCCGGATCGCGGCCAGCAGTTCGACGGTCGGCATCCCCTTGAGGCAGAAGCCGCTGACGCCGGCCTGCAGCCCCCGGTGCAGGTAGGTGTCGTCGTCGTAGGTCGTCAGCAGGATGATCCGCGTCCTCGATCCTTGCGCGAGGAGTGTCTCGGCCGCTTCGAGCCCATCCATCGCGGGCATGCGCACGTCCAGGACGGCGACGTCCGGCTCGAGCCGGGTGACGGCCTCCACGGCAGCGCGTCCGTCTCCGACGTCGGCGATGCACTGGAGGTCCGGCTGGGTTTCCACTGCTGCGCGGAAGCCGCTGCGGAACAGGTCGTGGTCGTCGGCCAGGACGACGCGGATGCTCATGGCGCCTGCAGGGGGAGGGTGGCCCGGGTGGACCAGGTGCGCCCGTCGCCCGTCGGGCCGCTCGTGCAGGTCCCGCCGAAGAATTCGGCGCGTCGCCGGATCCCCGCCAGCCCGTGCCCGCCGCCGGGCGTTCCGGCAGGGCTCGCGGCGATCGGGTTGACCCCGGTGACCGCCAGGGCGAGAGGGTCCTGCTCCACGGTGAGCTCGAGTTCTCCCCGCCCGTGGCGCAGGGCGTTGGTGAGCACCTCCTGGACGATGCGGTAGGCCGCCAGCTGCACGGACTGCGGGAGGTGCCCGGGGTTCAAGCCCCTGACCTGGCAGGTCACGTCGAGGCCGGCGCGTCGGCTGCCCGCGAGGAGGTCGTCCAGGTCGGCGAGTCCGGGCTGGCGGGCTCCGTCCGCGTTCTCGCCGGCCAGCAGGTCCAGCATGCGGCGCAGGTCACTCATGGCCGAACCGCTGGACGTCTCGACGTGGTCCAGGGCACGGGTGGCCAGGTCGGTCCCGTTGCGCGAGGTACCGGCGGAGTCCGGTGCGGTGAGGGCGAGACGCCCGGCCGCGGCGTGCATGCCGATCGCGCTGACGTGGTGGGAGATCGTGTCGTGCAGGTCGCGGGCGATGGCCCCGCGCTCGGCGGCCAGGGTGCGGCTCAGCTCCTCTCGCGCCCGGCGCTGCTCGTCGGCGGCGGCCCGCTCGACCTCCTCGATGTGGCCGGCCCGTCCGGTGGTGTAGCGCCCCATCAACCACGGCAGGGCCGTGTTCGCGACCGTGGTCACCACGGCCGCCGCCACGGCACCCGTCACCACGGCACCCGCCGCCAGCTCACCTGCAGAGCCCAGGCCCTGCACGAGCTGGGTTCCCGTCATCCCCAGCGCCAGCGCCGCGAGGGCCACCCACGAGGCGCGCCCCCTCACCCACGCACCGGCGCGGTAGCCGGCCACGACCAGACCGGCGGAGTTCCCGGTGCCGAGGTCCTGGACGCCGCTGGCCTGCCACAACAGCACGGCGGTAGCGCACCGCACGAGTCCGTGCACGACCGCGACCCTCCCGGCGGTGCGGGCGGGCAGCGCGAGGGCGAGGTCGGCCAGCAGGACCGCCGCGGCCGCGATCCACGTCAGCGGCGAGGAGAGCGCCCCAGACCCGGGGACCGAGGAGATGGCCAGGGCGAACAGGACCCCGTCGCCGGCGGTGCACAGTGCGGCGATGAGGAAGGACTGCCGCCGAAGTCCCGTGTCCTCGTCGGTGCCCGCGGTGCGGACCTCGTCCACGACTTCGTCGTGCAGCGTCATCGTCGGTCCTCCTCCCGCGCTCGTCCTGCGCCCATCCTGTCGTGCCCGCTGTGCCTGTCCGCTGTGTCTGTCTGCTGTTGCCTGTCCGGGTGGGGTCTCACGTGTGGCCGTCGGCGATGAAGGAGAGGATCCGGGTCAGGCCCTCGACGGTGGTGGCGGGGGTGTGCCCGGCGCCGGGGACCTCGACGAACGTCGCGTGGGGGAACTGCGCGGCCGCCTGCCGGCCCGAGGCGCTGGGGGTGTTGGCGTCCAGGTCGCCGTTGAGAACGAGGACGGGGACGTCGGGAAGTTCGGTGCCCCGGGCGAAGGGGACCTCGGCGGTGGGGTCGTCGGGCCAGGCGAGGCACGCGCCGTTGTCGTAGTCGGCGCGGGTGGTCCACGCCGAGGCGCTGAACGGGGCGAAGTCCTCCTCCTGCAGATCTGCCTGCGTCGCGTCGTAGGCCCGCTCTCGCTCGGCGGGGCTGTCGGAGTAGTCGAACGCGCGCAGGTAGTCGTGGCAGGTGGTGGCCCAGCTCTGCGCGACCGACACCGTTGCCGCACCGGAGGAGGCGATCTCGGCGGTGGCCGTCAGACTCGCGGTCACGAACTCCCGCAGCGGCGCCAGATCTCCCGTGCGGGCCGAGGCGGCGGCAGCCGCCAGCGCCTGCAGTCCGTCGGAGTCGGGGACGCTGGAGAAGACGCGCCCGGCCACCGAGGCGAGCTGCCACTCGTCCAGGACGACGTGGTGGGAAACCCCCTCGAAGGTGATGTCCACGGAGTCGGGATGGGTGCGCAGTTGCGCCGCGAGAGAGGTGAGGTCAGCGAGCACGACGTCTCCTGAGCACGTGCCGAGGCTCTCGCAGGTCAGGGACACCGCGCGGCGGAACGCGGCGGCCCCCACGGCGCCCGTGGGGTCGTCGTTGATCGAGTAGGCCCCAGCCAGGCTGAGGGTGCGCACGTGCTCGGGGTGGCGTTGGGCGTAGACGGGCATGAGGTAGGTGCCGTAGGACAGGCCCAGCAGGTCGAGGTCGTCGATGCCGAGGCTCGCACGGACCGCGTCGATGTCGTCGGCGACGGCGTTGGTGCCGTAGTCGCCGACCCGGTCGCGCAACTGCTCCCCGCAGGTCCCGATCGCGGCGCGCTGCTGCGACAGGGTTCCGAACGTGTCGCTCGATCCTTCCAGTGCGGCGCAGGTGATCGCGTCGGAGCGGCCGACTCCGCGCGGGTCGATCAGCAGGACGTCGCGCCGGTCCATCAGCGGCTGCAGGGCCTCGGTGAACAGGGCCCCGGTGGCGTCGATGGCGGAGGTGCCGGGACCGCCGGGGTTGGGCACGATCGTGCCCAGGCCGGGTCGGGTGGTGTCGGTGCGGGGGACCAGGGCGAAGGCGACCCGGGTGCTCGCCGAGCCAGGGTCGTCGCGGTCCAGGGGGACGGTCACCGTCCCGCACGACGCGGTGGGCAGGGAGGGCAGGTCGGCGCACGGTTCGAGGGCGGCCACCGTGGACGCCGCAGCCGTCGTCGTCGTCGTGGGCGTCGCCGTGGCTGTGGCTGCGGCGGGCCGGTCGGATCCAGGCTCGCCCGGGTTCTCGTCTCCCCCGTCCCCGGCGCAGGAGGCGATCAACGCCGCCGTCATCGTGGTCGCGAGCAGGAGGGGCAGGAGCTTCTTCACGAGGGTCGTCCGTCCGGTGGAGGGGTGGTTCCGGTCGCCTCCGAACCTAGGAAGTCACCCCCCTCGTGAACGTCACGCGCGGGCGGGAGCGGTGCCTCCCCCCGAAGAGGGAGATGACGGTGCCGCGGGGGTGAGAACGGTGATCGCCGTGACCAGCTGATCGGGCCGAGGCGGAGCAGACGCGTACTTCCGGGCGAGTGCGGACAGCACCACGCCGACCCCCGAAAGATCGTGGAGGATGGTCGGGGGAACGCGGTCTGCTGCCACTCAGAACACGATGCGTCGAGAACTCGCCGCATCGTGCTGAACCGGAGAGGTGTCGAGGCCCGACGATCCTGCGGTTCCTGTCAGGAGCGCGACGTCGCCGGCGACCGCGCGCACCGCGGGATGACCGTGACGTCGCGGTCGCGACGTCGTGATGCCGTCCGGGCAGACGGCTGCGTCGGGCTACGCCGCGCCGGCGGTCAGGTTCAGGGGGCGGGGAAGGCCAGAGCGAAGGTGACGCTCCCGTCGGGATCCAGGCTGACTCCTGGGGTCGTCACCGGTGTCTCGACCTGGAACTGTCACCGGTGTCCTGCTCAGGACACCACCGGGCGTCAGGCGGACGCGACCTGCGCGGTCGGCGCCGCGGGCAGCGCGCCCTGGGCCTGCCCCGCGATGTGCGCGGGCTGCGGTCGGGCGTAGAGGTAGCCCTGGGCGTAGGTGCAGGACAGGTCCCGCAGCACCTGGGCCTGCTGCTCGGTCTCCACCCCTTCGGCGACGACGTCGAGGCCCAGGCTGCGGGCGAGTTCGATGATGCTCGCGACCAGCGTCGTCGCCGACCCGCCGTGGGTGAGGTCGGAGATGAACGAGCGGTCGATCTTCACCGTGTCGACCGGCAGGCGGCGCAGGTAGGAGAGGCTGGAGTAGCCGGTGCCGAAGTCGTCGATGGCCACGAGGACGCCGGTGGCGCGCAACCGCGCCAACCGGGCGGACACCGCCTCGAGGTCGTCGACGAGGACGCTCTCGGTGACCTCCAGCGTGAGGTGGTGCGGGCGCAGGCCGCTGTCGCGCAGCGCCGCGCGGACGGTCTCGAGGATCTCGTCGGAAGCCAGCTGCACGGCGGAGAGGTTGACGGCGATGGCGACGGGGCGACCGCGTTCGGCCGTCCACGCCGCGGCCTGGGCGGTCGCGGTGCGCAGCACCCAGGCCCCGATGGCGAGGATGTCGCCGCTGGCCTCGGCCAGCGGGACGAACTCCAGCGGGGACACCGTGCCGCGCTCGGGGTGCTGCCAGCGCAGCAGCGCCTCGTACCCCTTGGCGGAGGTCTCGTCCTCGCCCTTCCGGTAGTCGACGGTCGGCTGGTAGTAGACCTCGAACTGCCCCTGGGCCAGCGCGTTCGCGAGGTCGTCGCGCAGCGCCGCCTTGTCCTGCGCGGCCTGCGACATCCCCTCGGCGTAGGCCACGAGACGGTTCTTCCCGCTGGTCTTGGCCCAGTACATCGCCAGGTCGGCGTTGCGCAGGAGTTCCGCGGGGGCGTCCAGGCTGCTGACGGTCCCGCACATCGTCGCCGTGTCGGCGGTGCCCAGGCTGGCGTGGACGTAGATCTGCTGGCCCTGCACGGCGACGGGCTGGGCCAGGCTGGCGAGGAAGCGCTCACCGACCCGGCGGGCGGGGGCCGATCCGCCGTGGACGACGACGGCGAACTCGTCACCACCGAGACGGGCGACCAGGTCGGCACTGCGGACGGAGGCGCGCAGGCGTTCCGCGACGGCCAGCAGCAACTGGTCGCCGGCCGCGTGCCCCCGGGAGTCGTTGACGTTCTTGAAGTCGTCGAGGTCGACGAAGAGCACCCCGAGCTCGTCGCGACGGGACAGGCCGCGGGTGAGGAACTCGGTGAGCATCGTGCGGTTGGCGAGGCCGGTCAGCGGGTCGCGCAACCCCTGCTGCTCGTTGAGCCGCCAGGACGAGAGGTGCGTGACGCTGGCGGCCAGGACGAACCCGGCGTGGATCGCCATCCACCGCCAGGGGTGGGCCATGGCGGCGTGGTGGTCGTAGACGTCACCCGGGAAGAGGGTGCCGATGAGGCCGTGGTGGACGACGACGATGGCCAGCCCGACGCTGAAGGGCACCCAGTCCTGGTACAGCGCCACGAGGCCCACCATGACGAAGAAGTGGAAGTGCGCCTCGGTCTGGCCGTGCCAGAACTGCACGAGCACGGTGGCGGCCAGGAACAGGCTGACCGAGGCGGTCGCCGACCGGAGCTTGCGCGAGTAGAACGTCGGGGTCGCCAGCACCAGCGGGGCGGCGACGAGCGCGCCACCCGCGAAGCTGACCAGGACACCCTGCCCCTGGAAGGCGCCGAAGACGACCAGCGCGACCGCCTGCAGCCCGGCCACCCGCACGATCGCGCGGTGGCGGCGGTGCCACACCTCGTCCGGCAGCATCCGCCCGCGCGGCAGCAACGAGAAGACGGCGCTGGTCCGTCGACGCAGCAGATCCCGGGCGGAGGGCACCTTCCCGCATCGGCACACTCCCCGGCCGGCGCGATCCGGACCACCCGAACGGCGCAAGGAGGGGTGCCGGTGTCCCGGGGTCGGTCTCAGCTGACCAGCACCGTGACGGTGTGGATGAAGACCCCGACCAGACCGCCCACGACCGTGCCGTTGATGCGGATGAACTGCAGGTCGCGACCGACGTGGAGCTCGATCCGCTGGGCCGCGTCGTCGCCGTCCCAGCGGGCCACGGTGTCGGAGATGACCGTCGCCAGTTCCGGGGCGAAGCGGCGCACGACGTGCCCCGCGGCGTCGGAGACGTGCCCCTCGACCCGCTTGGCGAACACCTCGTCCTCGACGAGGCGGTGGCCGAGGTCGACCAGGGCCTCCTCGCTGCGGGCCCGCAGCGAGGACGTGGGGTCCTCGAGCGCCTCGAGCAGGAAACCCCGCACGCTGGACCACAACCCGGCGACGGTGTCGGCCAGGCCGGGGGAGTTCAGCAGCCGCTGCTGGAACTCGTCCGCCTTGGCCCGGGTCTCGGGGTCGTTCTGCAGCGCGTCGGCGTAGCGGGCCAGCAGGTCGTCGATGGCCTTGCGTCCCGCGCTGTCGCGGTCGGCGACGACCTCGTCGACCCAGTTCTGGGCCTCGGTGTAGACGCGTTTGCCGAGCCGGTCGTTGAGCCAGTCCGGGACCCACAGCGGTGCCCGGCCGGTGACCATCGAGCGGACGCGGTCCTCGTTGGCCCGCAGCCAGCGCTGCGCCTCGGCCAGCGTCAGGTCGACGACGGGGTGGTGGGTGCCGTCGGCGACGACCTCGCCCAGCAACCGGCCCAGCGTCGGGCTCCACGACTGCGCCCCGAGGCGCCGGACGACGACCTGGTCGAGGACGTTGGTGACCTCCTCGTCGCGCAGGATCCCCAGCGCCCCGGTGAGGACCGTCGAGGCCTCGTCGACGACGCGGGCCGCGCCGCCGCGCTCGGTCAGCCACGACCCCACCCGGCGGGGGATGCCGGCGCGCACCACCTTGTCGCGCACGACCTCCTCGGCGAGGAAGTTCTCGGCCACGAACTGCTCGAGGCTCTTGCCCAGCGCCTCCTTGCGGCGCGGGATGAGCGCGGTGTGCGGGATCGGCAGCTTCAGCGGGTGCCGGAACAGGGCGGTGACGGCGAACCAGTCCGCGACCGCGCCGACCATCGCGGCCTCGGCGGCGGCGTTGACGTAGCCCATCGCCCCGGTGTCGCCGATGGTCAGGGCGTAGACGATCGCGGCCAGCACGAGCAGGCTCGTCGCGATCGTGCGCATGCGGCGCAGCGCGGAGCGGCGTTCGTCGTCGGTCATCGAGGGCTCACCGGCTCATCCTCACCCAGGACCGCCCCTGGTCGACACCGCACACCCGCCGGCGCGGGTGTGCGGTCCGACGGTCATGACCCCATCAACGCCCACCGCAGGGCCTCCTGCCAACGGGCCGACGGCTCGACCCGGGTCCGTCGGAGGACGGACCCGGGCCGCGCGGGGTTCCTCAGATCGAGGAGCCGGCGCGGGCCGCGCGCAGCACCTTCGCCAGCAGGTCCTCCCCGGACCCGCCGGTGACCGGCGGCAGCCCGACCCCCTCGCAGGCGAGGTCGCCGGCCGGGGTCGCCCCGGTGGTCAGGAACGCGTCGACGACGTCGTCCACGCAGGCGTTGCCCATCCCGTAGATGCCGTGGTCACCCTCGTCCTCGACGGTCAGCAGGATCGAGGAACCCAGCGCCTCGTGCGTCTTCACGGCACCCTCGTAGGCGGTGGCCGGGTCGTGGCGGGACTGCACGATGAGCAGCGGCGGCAGGTCGGCGCCGTCGACCTCCGGCAGGCGCAGGTCGGCGCGGTCCCAGTACGCGCAGATCTGGGCCGACTGCCCGTAGCCCAGCAGCGGGTACTTCGCGCCCTGCTCGTCCCCGACGGCGTTCCAGTGCTCCTGGCTGCGGTTCCACGGGCTGTCGTTGCAGGTGGTCGCGGCGAACGTCGCCGTCTGGCTCTCGGCGGCCGAGGGTGCGGGGGCCAACGCGCGGGCGAGGGCGGCGACGCTCGAGCTCAGGGCCGCCGGGGCCTGCGCGTCACCGGGACCCCGCAGGTCGTGGAGGAGCTGGACGCCGGAGAGCAACCACGACAGCTGACCGAAGCTCGACTTGCCGTACATCGACTGCGCCACGAGGGCGTCGAGCACGGTGCCGTCGAGGGGCAGGCCCGGGATCTCCAGCGGCCGGGCGGCCAGGTCCGCGCGCAGCCGGTCGTAGGTCGCGACAACCTCCTCGCCGGTGGAACCCAGGCCGTAGACGGAGTTCCCGGCCGCGGCCCAGGGGGCGTAGTCCTGCTCGAAACGGCGCTGGAAGGCCATCGGCTGGTAGGAGAAGACCTGTTCGTAACCGGCGGTCGCGTCGACGGTGGAGTCGAGCACGAAGCGCCCGACCCGGCCCGGGAGCTGCGTCGCGAACTGCGTGCCCAGCCAGGTCCCGCCGGAGTAGCCGACCCAGTCGATGGTGTCGCGGTCCAGGGCGTCGCGGACCAGGTCGACGTCGAGCACCGTCTGCCGGGTGTTCACCACGTCCTTCAACGGGTCGTCCGCGCAGGCGTCCGCCGCGGCCTGCACGACCTTCGCGGTCAGGGCGAGGGCCTCGGGGGAGCGGTCGTGGGGGTCGGGGAGCGCACCGTAGGCCGAGGTCAGGTCGCCGCCGCAGGTGAGGGGCGAACTCGCCCCGGTGCCCCGGACGTCGAGGCCGATGACCTCGGTGGCGGCGAGCGCCGGGATCGAGGAACCCAGCGTGGCCAGCGTCAGACCCGCACCTCCCGGTCCGCCCGGGTTGGTGATGATGCTCCGCTGCGGGCGGGGACCTTCGTGCGGGACCCGGCTGATCGTCACCTGCAGCGGGTCGCTCTCCTCCGGGGCGTTCCAGTCGCGCGGGACGGCCACCTGCGCGCACTCCAGACCCCCGACGAGGGCGTTGAGGACCCCGATCTGCGCGGGCGTGCACGGGGTCCAGGCGAGGTCCTGGTCCCGGTAGCGCTGCGGGGTCCGCGCCTCGAACTCCCGTTGCGCCTCCTCCACGGTGGCGGGGCGCTGGATCCCCGGGGCGGAGGGTTGCGCGGCGGCGGGCTGCACCGCCATCAGCAGGGGCCCGGCGAGCGCGAAGGCGCTCACCGTGGCGAGGACGGCGGGTCGGCGGTGGGGCACGGGGTGGACCTCCCGGGTCGCCCGGGACCTCGGTGGATCCCAGGTGTCGGCTGTGAACGCGTCCATCCACCCGCACCGGCGACCTCGGCGCCACCGGCCGAGCGGTGCTCGTCGCATCCTCCCTTCGGGGGACCCGCCCCCGCCGCGCTACGGTCACGACGTGTCAGAGGACGTGTCGGAGAACGCACCAGGAACGGCCGCCGCCGTCGGATCCATGCCGGGGGAGGACCCGCGCGAGGCCGCGCGGACCGTCTTCGGTGAGCTCGGCGAACCCCCGCACGTCCCGCACCTGCCGCAGCTGCCGGCCCGGGGACCCGGGGCGGACGCGCTGGGACGCACGGCGTCGCTGCTGGTGGACCTGCACGTGGACCTGCAACCCGCGGGGTGGCGCTTCGTCGACGCCCCCGGCCGCGACGCCGGGCGGGCGGCGTCGTTCCTGCGGGCCGACCTCGACGAGCTCGCCGAGGCCGCCGACGGCTGGAGCGGCCCGCTGGCGCTCGCCGTCGTGGGGCCGTGGTCGCTGCTGGCCGCGGTCGAGCTGCACCGCGGTGAGCGCGCCGTCTCCGACCACGGCGCCCGGCGCGACGTGATCGCCTCGCTGGCCGAGGGGCTGAGGGTCCACGTCGGCGACGTGCGGCGCCTCGTCCCCGGCGCCCAGGTCGTGGTGCACGTGGAGGAACCCTCCCTCGCCGCCGTCCTCGAGGGCCGGGTCCCGACCCAGTCCGGGTACGGGACGTTGCGCTCCGTGGACCGCTCGCTCGTGCGCGACGGGTTGCGCGACGTCCTGACCGCCGTCCGTGACGCGGGCGCCGAGCCCGTCGTCCGGCTGCGGGCCGAGGACGCGCCCTGGGCGCTGGTCCGGGAGGCGGGGGCGGCCGGCCTCGCGCTCGACGTCCGCGACCTCGGCGTGGCGGGCTGGGAGTCGGTCGCGGCCGGGATCGAGGACGGGCTGCGGCTGTGGGCGGGGATCCTGCCCGTGACCGGGACCGCCCCGGCGGTCGCCGCGCTCGTCGACGTGGTGCGGGTGCCGTGGCGACGGATCGGGTTGCCCGCGACCGGGTTGGCCGACGTCGTCGTGACCCCGGCCGAGGGGTTGTCGCAGACGGACCCCGCGGCCGTGCGGGGACTGCTGACGCGGCTGCGCGAGGCGGCCGGGGCGATGGCGGAGGCCTCCGGTGACTGACCTGACCTTCCGCGAGGCGGAACCCGCCGACGTGGCCGACGTCGTGGCCCTCGTCGAGTCGGCCTACCGGGGGGACTCCAGCCGGGCCGGCTGGACGACCGAGGCGGACCTGCTGGACGGCCGCCGGACCGACGAGGCCGGGATCGCCGCCGTGCTCGCGGCGCCCGACGCGACCCTGCTGCTGGCCGAACGCGCCGGCCGGACCGTCGGCTGCTGTGAACTGCGACGGGTCGGGGAGCTCGGCTACTTCGGGACCTTCGCGGTCGACCCCGCGATCCAGGGCGGGGGCATCGGTGCCCGGCTGCTGGCCCACGCCGACGCGGAGGCGGTGCGGCGCTGGGGAACGCCCGCGCTGGAGATGACCGTCATCGCCCAGCGCGGGGACCTCATCGCCTGGTACGAACGGCTCGGGTTCGTCGCGACCGGTGAGCGGCGCCCGTTCCCCTACGGCGACGAACGGTTCGGCCGGCCCCGCCGCGACGACCTGGAGTTCGTGGTCCTGCGGCGGCCGACCGCGACGCCCCGGCCCTGACCAGTCGGCCCTGACCCGCTCGCGGGCACGTGTCGGACCTGCGCGGCAGGATGGCTCCCGTGAACGACGACGGTCTGGTCCCGCCCGCTGCGAGGCACCGCTGGGAGGAGCTCGTCGCCCGGATCGAGGGTGCGCGCTTCTCCTACTACGTGCGCAACTCCTCGCCGCTGAGCGACGGGCAGTACGACGAGCTGGAGAAGGAGCTGCGCGCGCTCGAGGACGAGCACCCGCAGCTGCGGACCCCCGACTCCCCAACCCAGACCGTCGGGGGGACCTTCTCCACGGAGTTCACCGCCGTCGACCACCCCGAGCGGATGCTCAGCCTCGACAACGCCTTCTCCACCGACGAGCTCTCCTCGTGGGCGGCCCGGGTGGAGAAGGAGGTCGGCACGGGGGCCCGCTACCTCTGCGAACCGAAGATCGACGGCCTCGCCATCGACCTCGTCTACGAGGACGGCCGCCTCGTCCGCGGCGTCACCCGCGGCGACGGTCGGACGGGGGAGGACGTGACCTTCAACGTCCGCACGATCAGCGACATCCCGCACCGCCTCCGCGGGGAGGGCGTCCCGGAGTTCCTCGAGGTCCGCGGGGAGGTGTTCTTCCACCTCGAGGGTTTCGCGGCCATCAACGCGGGGCTCGTCGAGGCCGGGAAGCCCCCGTTCGCGAACCCGCGCAACGCCGCCGCGGGGTCGTTGCGGCAGAAGGACCCCCGGGTGACCGCGACGCGTCCGCTGCGGATGCTGGTGCACGGCATCGGCGCCCGCCGCGGGATGGAGAACGACTCGCAGTCCGGGGCCTACGAGAAGCTCGCCGCCTGGGGGCTGCCGACGTCCCCGCGGGTCAGGGTCGTGGACACCCTGCCCGAGGTCGCGGACTACGTCCGGTACTACGGCGAGCACCGCCACGACGTCGAGCACGAGATCGACGGGGTCGTCGTCAAGGTCGACCAGGTCCCCCTGCAGCGCAGGCTGGGGTCGACCTCGCGCGCACCGCGGTGGGCCATCGCCTACAAGTACCCGCCCGAGGAGGTCACGACGCTCCTGCGCGACATCCAGGTCAACGTGGGTCGCACCGGGCGGGTCACCCCGTTCGCGGTGCTCGAACCCGTCCTGGTGGCGGGGTCGACGGTCGGCATGGCGACCCTGCACAACGCCGACGAGGTCAAGCGCAAGGGCGTCCTCATCGGTGACACCGTGGTGGTCCGCAAGGCGGGTGACGTCATCCCCGAGGTCCTCGGCCCGGTCGTCGAGTCCCGGACCGGTGACGAACGCGAGTTCGCGATGCCGACGCACTGCCCCGAGTGCGGGACGGAACTGGCCCACCAGAAGGCCGACGACGTCGACATCCGCTGCCCCAACTCCCGCAGCTGCCCGGCGCAGCTGCGCGAACGCGTCTTCCACCTCGCCGGTCGGGGGTCCTTCGACGTCGAGGCCCTCGGCGACAAGGCCGCGACGGCGTTGCTGGAGGCCGGGGTCATCACCGACGAGGGCGACCTCTTCACCCTCACCGAGGACGACCTGATCCGCGTCCCGCTGTTCACGACGAAGGCGGGTGCGCTCTCCGCCAACGGGAAGCGCCTGCTGAGGAACCTCGACGAGCGCAAGTCACAACCGCTGTGGCGGGTCCTCGTCGGGTTGTCCATCCGCCACGTCGGCCCCACCGCCGCCCGTGCGCTGGCCGACCGGTTCGCGTCGATGACCGCGATCGAGGAGGCGAGCTCCGAGGACATCGCCTCCGCCGAGGGTGTCGGCCCCACGATCGCGGACGCGGTGGTCGAGTGGCTGGCGATCGACTGGCACCGCGACGTGGTCCGCAAGTGGCGCGAGGCCGGGGTGCGGATGGCGGACGAACGCGACGAGACGACCCCGCGGGTGCTGGAGGGGTTGTCGATCGTCGTCACCGGTTCGTTGACCGGGTTCTCCCGCGACGAGGCGAAGGAGGCGATCCTGTCGCGCGGCGGCAAGGCCTCCAGCGGGGTCTCGAAGAAGACGGACTACGTCGTCGTCGGGGAGGCCGCGGGGACGAAGGCCGACAAGGCCGAGCAGTTGAAGGTCCGGGTCCTCGACGAGGAGGGTTTCGTCGCCCTGCTCGAGGGTGGGCCCGACGCGGTAAGGTCACCTGACCCCGAAGCCGACGGAGGTGCGCCCGCATGACCATCGATCAACCGTCGCTGTTCCGGCAGCCGAGCGCCACGACCTTCAGGATGGCTGATCTGGTCCGTCTGGTCGGGGGTGGACAGGTTCGAGTCCCTCAGTTCCAGCGAGATTTTCGCTGGAGCGGACGAGATGTCGTTCGGCTCTTCGACAGCGTGTTGCGGGGCTTCCCCGTGGGATCGGTTCTGCTCTGGAAGCGCGACGTTGCCGCGCCCGAGACTCGCATCGGTGCGTTGAACGTTCCCGCGGCTCCTGCTCGCGAGGCCTTGTGGGTGGTGGACGGCCAGCAACGGGTCACCAGCCTGGTCAACGCGGTGAGTCCCGAGGCGTATGCGCTGGATGAGAGGTTCCGTCTCGACTACTCCCTCTACCACGGTGCCATCGTGCGCCACGTCGAGAACGGCCCGGGGCTTGCGGTTCCGCTACCGACGCTCTTCGATCTGCGGCGTCTGTTGTCCTGGGTCCAAGCGCATCCGGGTGCAGCAGAATCGGTTGAAGAGTTGAACGACGTGAACGTTCGACTGCGCGAGTTCGAACTGCCGGCCTCCGTCGTGGAGGAACGTGACGAGCAGGTCCTCCGCGAGATCTTCGACCGGATGAACAACGCCGGCAAGCGCTTGCGGCGCGCCGAAGTGTTCTCGGCTCTCTACTCCCCCCGCGAGGGTGAGAGTGGAGAAGCCCTCACCATCGGCCAGGTCGCTGAGCAGATCGACGCCAACACCACGTTCGGCCGGATCGACGACGACACGGTTCTGCGTGCTCTGCTGGCTCGCCGTGGACCGAACGTCACGCGCGATGTCAACCGCGAATTCGTCCGTCGAGAAGGAGTCGACGACGAGCTGCCGTGGGGACACGAGAGTCAGCAGGACGCCTACCAGCGCGGTCTGGACGCCATGTTGGCCGTGACGTCCTTCCTGCAGTCGCAGGCCGGGGTGCCTCACTTCTCGTTCCTGCCCTACCGGTACCTCCTCGTGGTTCTCACGCGCTACTTCGCGCTCTTCCCCGATCCGCACCCTCGCAACCTGGAGCTGCTGGTCCGCTGGTTCTGGCGTGCCGCTCTTCGTGGTCCCCAACTCTTCAAAGGCAGCACCACGGGCGCGATGCGACAGTCGTGCACGATGATCCACGCCGATGACGAATCGGGTTCCGTGCAGCGTCTCCTGGACAGCGTGGAACGTGTCGAGGCGCTCCCACTGCCCTCGACGGCGAACTTCCGGACGAACGTCGCCTCGACGAGGGTTCTCCTGTGTGCGCTCTGGGAGCGCGCCCCGCGTGCCCTCTCGACGGGCGCCGCGTTGACCTTGGACGATCTCTCGAGTTCGCTGGACGACAGCGAGACCGCCGCCGTCCTCACGCTGGAGATCATCCCCCGTCGACGTGTGCCCGCAGATCTGACCGCTTCGTCGGCGAACCGGATCATCCAACCCGTCGACGACGTCGACGCCGAACTCGTCCTCGCCGGCAACGAGCTGCTGGGTTGGGTCGAGACTGCAGACGTCGAGATGGTTCTGGCCTCCCACGCGGTTTCGTCGGCCGCGTCCGACGCTCTGGCCCGTCAAGACGTCGACGGGTTCCTCCGCCTCCGGGAAGAGGAGCTCACATCGTTGTTGACCGACTTCGTGACCCGGCGGAGTGGCGTGGACTTCGACACCACCCCTCCCTTGGCTGAGTTCGATCTCGATGACGACGTCGAGCTCCGCGACGATCTCCTCGAACCGGATCGTGTCACGCCCTCGACGGCGGGTGGAACTGTTGACCCTGCTTGAGCGGCGCCACACGGTCGTCTTGCACGGTCGTCCCGTCGGTGTGCTCCACCAGTGGGGTGACTTCACGCGGTTCGTGATGGACAACGACTACTGGCGATCCACCGATCGATCCGTGCTCGGTCTGCAGTTCGAAGACGATCCCTGGCGGCAACGGAGCGCTGCGCTGAGAGTCCCCGCGTGGTTTTCGAACCTCCTCCCGGAGGGGCGGTTGCGTCAGTGGATAGCCGAGGATCGGAGAGTCGCTGCCGATCGTGAGATGGAGCTCTTGGCCCAGGTCGGCCACGATCTGCCAGGGGCTGTGCAGGTGCTGCCTGACCGAGGCGAGATCCCTCCTCTCGAGGCCGGTGTCGCGCCGGCTGCTCCGGAGACACCGGAGAGGACGGAGCGTGTGCGGTTCTCCCTCGCCGGGGTCGGTCTCAAGTTCTCCCTGCTGCAGGTCGGGGACCGGCTCACTCTTCCTGCTCACGGTGAGGGAGGTGACTGGATCGTCAAGCTGCCCGATGCGGTCCATCCCGGTGTGCCCTCGAACGAGGCGGCCATGATGTCGTGGGCTGCGCGATGCGGGATGGACGTTCCCGAGCACCGCCTCTTCCGCAAGGACGACCTGCCCTCGTTGCCGGATGTCGCCTGGCCAGGAGGAGAGGATCTCGCCTACGCCGTCCGGCGATTCGATCGTGGACCAGACCGGCAGCCGATCCACATCGAAGACTTCGCACAGGTCCGCGACTTCTACCCCGATGCCAAGTACGACGGAGACTTCGTCACCGTTGCGGCTCTGGCCTACCGGGGACACGACCGCTCCGCCTTGAACGAGTTCGTCCGCCGGATCACCTTCAACGTGGTCGTCGGGAACGGCGATGCGCACCTCAAGAACTGGTCCCTGATCTACGGAGATCGCCGCAGGGCGACACTCTCACCGGTCTACGACCTGGTGTCGACGGCGCCCTACCGGGACGATGGTGACGAGGACCTCGGATTGAAGTTCTTCGGCAACAAGCGGTTCGAGAGCGTGCGACTGAACCACTTCGATCGACTCGAGCGGCGCTTGGCGGTGGCGGGCGGGCACTTGGCTGAACTGGCCGCCGAGACGGCGCAGTTGACGCTGAACTCTCTGGACGACGCGTTGAGGGATGTCGATGACCTGCCCCTCGTTCGTGACTGGCTCTCCGTGGAGGTGCCGACTCGAGCCGGCTGGTTCGGGGCTCGTTGAGGCGGCGTCGGCGGTCGTGGCGAGCGGGCACCACCTGGGCCCCTGGCGCGGGCCGTTGAGCGCTGAGCAGCGGCTGAGGAGGGACCCGGGTGCACGGCCTGACCTGCTGCGGTCGCGCCTCACGTGTCGCGGGAACCGCCCTCGCGGGGAACGGGTCGTGTTCCTCGGGCTCCGGAACACGTTCGCGGCCTCGGCCTGGGTCATGCCGAACAGCATCCTGATTTCCATGCCGCGCACCGTCGCGGTCGCCCGGTCGCGGCTGCGTCGACCGCGGGGGATGAGCCGGGGTCGGGAGGACCTTCCCGACGGGCGCCTCGTCGGGGGCGGGTCACGAAGCCGTCGCGTTCGAGGTTCCGCAGGAGCACGTTCACCTTCGCGGACCCCGACGGGTACCAGACCACCCTCCACGACCGGGCGTGGAGGGATCGTGGCGCTGGGATCCTCGGTCCCGGTTCAGCGACGCACGACGAGCGTGCAGCACTTGGCGCCCCCGCCACCCTTGAGCAGCTCCGAGAGGTCGACGGGCACCGGCTGGTAGCCGCGGTCCGCCAGCAGGTCGGCGTAGCGCTGCGCGCGGGGGGAGAGCACGACGTGGAGGCCGTCGCTGACCGCGTTCATCCCCAGCACCGCGGCGGTCTCCTCGTCGGTGAGCAGCGCGTCCGGGAACAGCTGCTGGAGGACGGCCTGGGCGGCGGGGGAGAAGGCGCCCGGGAAGTAGGCGACGTCGGGGTGTGCGGGGTCGTCGTCGAGGACGGTGAGCGCGGTGTCGAGGTGGTAGAACCGCGGGTCGACGAGTTCCAGCGAGGTGACCTCACGACCGAGGACGCGGGCCAGTTCCGCGTGCGCGGCCAGGGCGGTGCGGAACCCGAACCCGGCGAGCAGGTGGTCGCCGACGACGAGCAGGTCGCCCTCGCCCTCGTTGGTCTCGACGGGGCGGTGCACCGGACCGAAGCCGTTCTCCTCGAGCCAGCTCGCGTACGCCTCGGCCTCGCCGGCGCGTTCGGCGTGGGTGAAGCGGACCCCGACGTTGCCCTCGGCGGTGAGCAGCGCCCCGTTGGCGGCGTAGACCATGTCGGGCAGCCCGGGGACGCCGGGGACGACGTCGACGGTGTGGCCGAGCCGTTCGTGGGTCGCCTTGAGCTCCTCCCACTGGGCCAGCGCCACGTCGGCGTCGACGGCCTGCGTGGTGTCCATCCACGGGTTGATCTCGTAGGAGACCGTGAAGTGCGTCGGGCGGCACATCACGAAGTGGCGGGGGCGGGCCACGCGGTCGGCGCGGGAGGTCTCGGTCACCGATGCGGTCACCACGTCAACGCTAGGATCCACCACGACGCAGCTCAAGACCGATCCGCTGCGTCGACGCGCAGGATCCTTGCGTATGGTGCGGCAGGACTGGAGATGCGTTGCGCGACCTCGACGACGTCGACCGTGAGCTCCTCGTCCTGCTCGCCCGGGACGGCCGGGCGACCTTCAACGACCTCGGCGCGCGGGTCGGCCTCTCCGCCCCGGCCGCGAAGCGCCGCGTCGACCGCCTCGTCGCCGACGGCGTCATCGCCTCCTTCACCGCCGTCGTCGACCCGGCCGCGCTCGGCTGGCGGACCGAGGCCTTCGTCGAGGTCCGCTGCCACGGCACCGTCTCCCCGGCGGAGCTGCGTCGGGCCTGGCAGGGGATCCCCGAGATCGTCGGCGCCTACACCGTCACCGGCCCCGCCGACGCGTTGATCCACGTCCTGGCCCGCGACGTCCAGCACCTCGAGCAGGCCCTGGAGCGGGTCCGGGACGAGGCGAACATCTCCGCCACCGACTCCGTCATCGTGCTCTCGCGCCTCGTCGATCGGGGACGGTGACCCGCGATCGTTGGTGACCTGGGTCACACAACGATCATCGGGGTTGACGGTTCCACCGGGCGCACCGATAGGTGGGACTGTGAACCGACTTCCCGGTAACGCACTGCTCGCGACGTTCGTCGTCGGCGGGGCGGGCCTGCTGGCCGACCGGGCCTCGCGTCACCTCGACGGTCGGCTGATCAGCGCCTTCCTCCTGCTCGCCATGCTCACCGGGACGCTGTTGCTGCACCGTCGGCGGCGGGACCCGGGGTTCGACCGGGGCATGTCGCCGACCACGTGGCGTGCCTTCAGCGCCGCCGGCGTCGTGCTCCTCCTGACCGCCACCGCCGACCTCGCCGTCGGCGTCCTGGACGGTCGCGGGTTCTGGACCGGCATCCCCCTCGGTCTCGGCACCTTCGTGGCCGGGCCGCTCATCATGCACGGGCTGTTCCACTGGAACTCCCAGGTCCGCCACGTCCTGGCCGGGGGGCAGGCGCTCACCTCGGGCAGCGCCGTGCTCGTCGTCGTCGCTGCGGGGAACCTGCTGCTCCCGCACCTGCCCGCCGACTTCGGCGACTGGGCCTGGTGGCAGGTGCAGGTGTGGCTGCTCACCGTCGGGATCCTGCTCGTCCTGCTCGGGACCACGCTCGTCGTCGCCCGCACCGCCGGGCTGGCCCGCGACGTGCGCATCTGGTCGCTCGGGGGGTCCCTGCTGGCCTACGCCCTCGTCGACGGCTTCGTCGCCGTCGAAGGTGGCGCCGGGTTCACCGCCGTCCAGGCCGCGGGCGCCACCGGGGTCCTCGTCATGGGCGCCGCGGTCCTGCGGGCCCGCACACCGACCCGGGTGATCGTCAACGCCGAGGTCTCCGCGGGCGGCGCGATGCTCGTCCTCGTCACGGCCTTCTGCGTCGTCGCGCTCGCCTGCGTGCACGACCTCACCCCGACGGCGATCCTCTGGGGCTCCCTCGCCGCCCTCGGCAGCGCGATCTGCCTGGCCCGTCACCTCGGCCAGCTCTCCGAACTCGCCCGGGCCCGCGTGGAGGCCCGCACCGACGACCTCACCGGGGTCGGGAACCGACGGGCCCTCGTCGACCAGGTCGAGGAACTCGCGCACGGCGGATCGGGCGCAGCCCTGCTCAAGGTGGACGTCGACGACTTCGGCCTGGTCAACGAACGCCTCGGTCACCACGACGGGGACCAGCTGCTCGTCACCCTCGCCGAGGCCGTCCGCGCCGCCGCTCCGCCGACGGCGCTCGTCGCCCGCAGCGCCGGCGACACCTTCGCGGTCCTGCTCGCGCACGCCGACGAGGCCGTGGCGCTCCGCCTGGCCGCGCGCCTCGAACGGGTCGTGCGCGAGCTGCCCACCCCCGGGCGACTGGGCACCCGCATCAGCGCCAGCATCGGGGTGGCCACCACCGCCGCCGGGGACCCCGGGACGGCCGACCTCGTGCACCGCGCCGGCGCCGCGCTGGTCCTGGCCAAGACCGGCCAGCGCGGGATCGCCTGCTACGACGGCGAACTCGAGGCCCGTGCCCGCGACCGCCTCAGCCTGATCGGCGACCTCCGCACGGCCCTCGAGGACCCGTCCCGCGCCGAGGCGGAGCTCCTCCTGCACTACCAGCCCCAGCTCGAGGTGCGGACCGGCCGGGTGGTGGGCGTCGAGGCCCTCGTCCGCTGGCAGCACCCTGCACGAGGGTTCCTCAGCCCCGACCGCTTCCTCGACCTGGCCGAGGAGAACGACCTCATGGACGACCTCACGGCGCACCTGCTGGAGCGGGCCGCCCGCGAGGTCGCCGACTGGGAGGTCGACGGCGTGCCGCTGCGCGTCTCCGTCAACCTCTCCGCCGGCTCGCTCGCCTCGCCCGACCTGTTGCCCACCGTCGACGCCGTCCTGCGGCGCACCGGGCTCGACCCCACCCGCCTCGTCCTCGAGATCACCGAGACGACCCTCATGGACGACCCCGACCTCGCCGTGCAGGTCACCGAGAGCCTCGTCGCCCGCGGCATCTCGCTCAGCATCGACGACTACGGCACCGGCTACTCCTCGCTGGCCTACCTCACCGACCTGCCGGCCAGCGAGCTCAAGCTCGACCGGGCCTTCACCCTGCGCATCACCACCGAACCCCGCACCGCCGCCATCGTCGAGGGGACCGTCGCCCTGGCCCACCGCCTGGGCCTGCGGGTCATCGCCGAAGGCGTCGAGGACCTCGAGGCCCTCGGCGTGCTGCGCGACCTCGGCGCCGACGAGACCCAGGGCTACCTGCACAGCCGTCCCCTGGCCCCCGCCGCGTTCCGCACCTGGCTCGCCGACCGCTCACGGGAGTCCGACGCGCTCCCCGCATAGACTCACCGATCGTGTCCGCTATCTCCCGTTCCGAGGTCGAGCACCTCGCGCGCCTGGCGCGCATCGACATGACCGACGAGGAGCTGGACCGCATGGCGGGCCAGCTCGACGCCGTCCTCGATGCCGTCGCCCAGGTGTCGTCCGTGGTGACCGACGACGTCCCCGCCACCTCGCACCCCGTGCCCCTGGTCAACGTGACCCGACCCGACGTGGTCCGTCCCGGCATCACCGCGGAGGAGGCGCTCGCGGGCGCCCCCGCCAGCGAGGACGGCCGGTTCCGCGTCCCGCAGATCCTGGGGGAGGAAGCGTGAGCGTCAACGAGCTCGTGCAGTGGGACGCCGTCCGGCTCGCCGAGGGGCTGCGCAGCAAGGTCGTCTCCGCCGAGGAGGTCACCCGGGCCCACCTCGACCGCATCGACGCCGTCGACGGACCCACGTCCGGGGTCAACGACAGCGGGGTCCACGCGTTCCTGCACGTCGACCACGAGGGCGCGCTGGCCCGCGCCCGCCAGATCGACGCCGACCGCGCCGCCGGCGCCGACCTCGGCCCGCTGGCCGGGGTCCCCGTCGGGGTCAAGGACGTCCTGACCACCAAGGGTCTGCCGACCACCGCCGGGTCCCGCATGCTCGAGGGGTGGGTCCCGCCCTACGACGCCACCGTCGTCCGCGAACTGCACGCCGCCGGCCTCGTCGTCCTCGGCAAGACCAACATGGACGAGTTCGCGATGGGCTCGACGACCGAGCACTCCGCCTACGGCGACACCCGCAACCCCTGGGACCCGACCCGCATCCCCGGTGGGTCCGGCGGCGGCTCCGCGGCGGCGCTCGCGGCCTTCGAGGCCCCGCTGACCGTCGGTTCGGACACGGGGGGCTCGATCCGCCAGCCCGCGGCCCTCACCGGCACCGTCGGCGTCAAGCCGACCTACGGCGCGGTCTCGCGCTACGGCCTCATCGCGCTGGCCAGTTCGCTGGACCAGGCCGGCCCGTGCGCGCGCACGGTCATGGACACCGCGCTGCTGCACGCCGTCATCGCCGGCCACGACCCCTACGACTCCACGTCGATCCCGTCCGCGGTGCCGGACGTCGTCGGCGCGGCCCGGCTCGGCGCCACCGGCGACCTCACCGGCGTGCGGATCGGGGTCGTGAAGGAACTCTCCGGTGAGGGCTACGAGGCCGGGGTCCAGGCCCGCTTCGACGAGTCCCTCGACGAACTGCGCGCCGCGGGTGCGGAGGTCGTCGAGCTCAGCCTGCCGAACATCGTGCACGCCCTCGCCGCGTACTACCTGATCCTGCCGAGCGAGGCGTCGAGCAACCTCGCCAAGTTCGACGGGATGCGCTACGGCCTGCGGGTCGTCCCCGAGGGCGAGCACGTCACGGCCGAGGCCGTCATGCGCGCCACCCGCGCCGCCGGGTTCGGCGAGGAGGCCAAGCGCCGCATCATCCTCGGCACCTACGCCCTCTCCGCCGGCTACTACGACGCCTACTACGGCAGCGCGCAGAAGGTCCGCACCCTGGTGCAGCGCGACTTCGACACCGCCTTCGGTTCCGTCGACGTGCTCGTCTCGCCGACCGCGCCCACGGTGGCGTACCGGCTGGGCGAGAAGCTCGACGACCCGCTGGCCATGTACGCCGGCGACGTCGCGACGATCCCGGCGAACCTCGCCGGGATCCCGGGGATGTCGCTCCCGGCCGGCCTGTCCGACGGGTTGCCGGTCGGGTTGCAGATCCTGGCCCCCCAGCAGGCCGACGACCGGTTGTACCGGGTGGGGGCCGCGCTGGAGGCGCGGTTGAACGACAAGTGGGGCGGGCCGTTGCTCGCGAAGGTTCCGACGTGGCAGGGGGTCTCGGCGTGAGCGTCGAACTGGTCGACTACGACGAGGCGATCGGGGAGTTCGACCCCGTCCTCGGGCTCGAGGTTCACGTCGAGCTGAACACCGCGACGAAGATGTTCTCCGGGGCGCCCACCGCGTTCGGCGCCGAGCCCAACACCCAGGTCGACCCGACGTCCCTCGGGCTGCCCGGGGCGATGCCGGTGCTGAACGCCAAGGCGCTGGAGTCGGCGATCCGGATCGGCCTCGCGCTGAACTGCTCCATCGCGGAGCGCTGCCGGTTCGCCCGGAAGAACTACTTCTACCCGGACATGCCGAAGAACTTCCAGACGTCGCAGTTCGACGAGCCGATCGCCTTCGACGGGTACCTCGACGTCGACGTCCCGGCGAGCGAGGACGGGACGAAACCCGCCTTCACCTACCGGGTGCTCATCGAGCGCGCCCACATGGAGGAGGACACCGGGAAGTCCCTGCACGTCGGGGGTTCCACCGGCCGCATCCACGGTGCCGACTACTCCCTGGTCGACTACAACCGCGCCGGGATCCCGCTCATCGAGATCGTGACGCGCCCCCTCGAGGGCGCCGGTGACCGGGTTCCCGACGTGGCCCGGGCCTACGTCGCGGTGCTGCGCGACCTGCTGCGGGCCCTCGGCGTGTCCGACGCGAAGATGGAACAGGGGTCGGTCCGCGCGGACGTCAACCTGTCCCTGCGTCCGACCCCGACCTCCCCGCTGGGGACGCGGTCGGAGACGAAGAACGTCAACTCGCTGCGGTCCATCGAACGGGCCGTGCGCTACGAGGTCTCACGCCACGCCGCCGTGCTGCGCTCCGGCGCGAAGGTCGTGCAGGAGACCCGGCACTGGCACGAGGACACCGGGGTGACCACCTCGGGCCGGGAGAAGTCCGACGCCGAGGACTACCGGTACTTCCCGGAACCCGACCTCGTCCCCATCGTCCCGGACCGGGCGTGGGTGGAGGAACTGCGGGCGTCCCTGCCGGAGCCGCCGGCGGAGCGTCGCAAGCGGCTGCACGCCGAGTGGGGTTTCTCCGACCTGGAGTTCCGCGACCTCGTCAACGCGGGCGCCGTCGACATCGTCGAGGCGACCGTCGCCGCGGGCGCCTCGCCCGCCGCGGCCCGCAAGTGGTGGTCCGGGGAACTGGCCCGTCGCGCCAACGTCGACGGGGTCGCCCTCGCCGACCTGACCGTCACCCCCGCCGACGTCGCCGAACTGGCGAAGCTGCTCGAGGACGGGAAGCTCACCGACGGGCTGGCCCGTCAGGCCCTCGAGGGTGTCCTCGCCGGTGAGGGGTCGGTGGCCGAGGTCGTCGAGCGGCGCGGGCTGATCGTGGTGCAGGACGACGGGGCGCTGAACGCGGCCGTGGACAAGGTCGTCGCCGCGAACCCCGACGTCGTCGAGAAGATCCGCGGCGGCAAGGCGCAGGCCGCCGGGGCCCTCATCGGCCAGGTCATGAAGGAGATGAAGGGCAAGGCGGACGCTGCCCGGATCCGCGAACTCGTGCTGGAACGCGTCGGCTGAGTTCAGTTCCACCCCGTGACGACGAGTCCGGCGGCGCGCGCGATGAGCGCGTCGTCGGACTCGGCGTCGGGTTCGGGGCGGTCGGAGAACACCACGAGGACCCACGGGGCCCTGCCGTCGGCGGGCCAGAGCACCGCGACGTCGTTCTGGTTGCCGTACACGCCCGCGTGGCCGGTCTTGTCGCCGACGACCCATCCCGCGGGAACCCCGGCACGTATCTGGTCGTCGCCGGTCGTGGTGCGCTGCAACCACTCCGCGAGCTGTGCGCGGTCGTCCGGGGCAAGGGCGTCGCCCAGCGCGTAGGCCTGCAGGTCCCGCCCGAACGCCCGCGGTGAGGTGGTGTCCCGGTCGTCGCCGGGGCGCACGTCGTTGACCCCCGGCTCCTCGCGGTCGGCCTGCGTGACGTCGTCGCCCAGGGCCCGCAGGTCCCGCTCGAGACCCGCCGGCCCGCCGAGTTCGTCGAGCAGCAGGTTCCCCGCCGTGTTGTCGCTGACCGTGATGGCCGCCTCCGCGAGGTCACCCAGGGTCATCCCGGTTCCGACGTGGTCTCCGGTGACGGGCGAGTACGCGACGAGGTCCGCCGCGGAGTAGGTCACCACCCGGTCGAGGTCGGAGCCGGAGTCGAGCACCGCGGCGGCCGCGAGGGCCTTGTAGGTGGAGGCGACGGCGAACCGTTCGTCGGCGCGGTGTTCCAGCGTCCGGCCGGTGCCCGTGTCGAGGGCGAAGACCCCGAGCCTGGCCCCGAACTCCTGCTCCAGGGCCGCGAACCCCGGGTCAGTCGGTGACGGGGAACTCGTGACGGCGGGCTTCGTGCTGGGCTGCGTGGTCGGAGCGGGCTCCGAGGGTGGCGTCGTGCAGCCCGCGAGCAGGACGGTGGCCGCGGCGGCGAGCGCGAGGCGGCGGTTCCCCCGGGTCATGCCTGGCGGAGACGGACGACGCGTTGCAGCACCGCATCGACGAGGAAGCCCAGGACGAGGGCGATGACGATGCCCAGCAACGCCCCGACCAGGGGGGTGGACTCGATCCACTGCCCGGCCAGCGAACCGATCGCGATCGAGTACGCGGCCCACGTGCAGGCGGCGAGGGCGCTGAGCCCCAGGAACCGGCGGCGGGGGAACTGCACCGCGCCCGCCGTCAGGTTCACGGCGATCCGCCCGACCGGCACGTAGCGGGCGGCGAGGATCGCGAACGCCCCCCGCTTCTGCAGTTCCCGGGCGGCGCGGGTGAAGGCGTGCTCGAGGCGGCGGTGGCCGGCGATCCAGCCGCGCAGGGGGGAGTGCCGCCCGATCGTGTACGTGAGGTTGTCGCCGAGGAACGCCCCGACCATGGCGCAGACGAAGAGCGCCACGCGGCTCGGGTGACCGGTGTCGGCGGCGATGGCGGCCAGGCCGATGACGACGGATTCACTGGGTAGCGGGGGCAGGAACGCGTCGAGCGCCGACAGCGCCAGGACGACCACGAGCACCCACGGGGCCCCCGCGTGGGCGGTGACGAAGGCGTTGAGCTGGTCGAACACCCCGCCAGCCTGGCACGGCCGCGGAGGGTGGGACCGGGGCGGTCCGCACCTCGACCCGCGGTGGCGACGGGAGGCCGGAGGATCGGGAGCGGTGGCCGACGTCCTGGACCGAGCGGGTGGAGGCGTTCCCCGGGACGGTCGCGACGTCGCGCGGGAGGTGATGATGGTCGGGTGATCCCGCCCCGACCGGCAGCCGCCTGGTTCGCGCTGCAGGGCCTCGCGGTGCCCGCGTGGTGGGTGGCGCTGGCGGTGTGGCCGGAGTTCCGGGCGCTCTTCGAACTCGGGGAGCGTCAGGTCCTGCAGTCGTTCCTCGTCCCCGACGTGGCGTTCGGACTCGCCTCCCTCCTCGCCGCGCGGCTGATCGTGACCGGCCACCCCTCGGCCGTCGCGGTGGCGGGGATCACCACGGGAGCGGTGGGGTACAGCACCGTCCTGACGTTCGGCCACGTGCTCGCCGCGGGCGAGGGGGCGCTCGGTGCCGTCGCGATGACCCTGGCCACCCTCGCCAGCGCGGTCGCGTTGCGCTCCGTCCCGCGGGGGGTCCGGTGAGGCTCTACCGGGTGTCGCGACCGGCCTCGCCCCGTCGTCACCTCGCCAAGACGTTCGGCTGGATGCTGGTCGTCTGGTTCCTCGCCCTCGTGGCGCTGCCGGTCGTCCTGCGGTTCGTGGAACTCCTCCTGGGGATCGAGCGTCACCTGCTGCCCGGTGGCCGCGTGCTCGGTGTCGTCGTGCTGGTGGCCGCCAGCGCCGCCGGGATCCGGTGCGCGGTCGCGATGGCGCGGGGGGAGGGGACCCCGGTCCCCTTCGACGCCGCCGCGCGGCTCGTCGTCGAGGGGCCCTACCGGTGGGTGCGGAACCCGATGGCGATCTGCGGGGTGGGTCAGACCGTCGGTGTCGCGCTCCTGCTGGGCCGGCCGCTGTACTACCTCGTGCCGCCCGCCGGGGCGCTGCTGTGGCAGCTCGCGATCCGCCCCTCCGAGGAGAGGTTCCTCGCACAGCGCTTCGGCGCGGAGTACGCCGGGTACCGACGGACGGTCCCGTTGTGGATCCCGAGGAGACCTCGCCGCGTCCTACGGTAAGAGCGCGCCGGGCGCCGGACACGAGGGAGTGTGGGGACCACCGTGCACGCCGACGCCGAGGACCGCTTCGCGGTGCTGCTGGACGACGTGCTGGAGCCCGTGCGCCGCTACCTCGCCCGGCGCACCGACGCCTCGAGCGCCGAGGACGTGCTGAGCGAGACGTTGCTGGTCTGCTGGCGGCGCCTGGACGAGGTTCCCGTCGACGCCCCGGTGGCGTGGGCCCTCGGGGTGACGCGGAACTGCCTGGCCAACGCCCGACGCTCGGAGCGTCGCCGCCTCGGGCTGCTCCAGCGGATCCTGCACCTCGACCCGCCCGGCGCCGCACCGGGCCGTGACGCGCCCGGCGCCGATGCGAGCGCGGAAGGCGCCGTCGACATCGTCACCGTCGCCCTCGGGGAACTGACGGACCGCGACGCCGAACTCCTGCGGTTGTGGGCGTGGGACGAGCTCGCCCCCCGCGAGATCGCCGTGGTCCTCGGGGTGAGCGTCAACGCCGCGACGGTCCGGCTGCACCGGGCGAAGGCGCGGTTGCGGGCCCGGCTGAGCGAGGGTGCAAGAACTCCGGGCGTGCCGGACAGGAACGGGGTGGAGGGGGGTGAGGAACCGTGACCGACGACGAACTGCGCGCTCTGCTCCAGGAGGTCGACCCGGCCCGGGACCTGACGCCCCTGTCGACCCACCACGTCCGAGCGAAGGCGGAGAACACGATGACCACCGAGACGCCGCGACGACGCGCGGCCCGGCCCCGCGGACGCACCCGCATCCTCCTCGGCGCGGGGGTGGGGGTGGTGGCGGCCACCGTCGTGGTCCTCGGGGTCGTGGTCCTCGGGGTCGTGGTCCTCGGGGTCGTGGGCCGGGACGACCCCTCCGTGACCCGGCTGACCGCCGCCGTCACCGACCCCACCGCCTCCTGCGCGGTCCTGAGCCCCGACCTGCTCATCGACCGGGACACCGCGTTCGCGGCCCGGGCCGTGGCGGTCTCGGGGGGTGAGGTCACCCTCCAGGTCACCCACCGGTACCGGGGTTCCGTCTCCGAGGAGGTGCGGGTCGAGCAGGTGGGGGACCAGTCGTCCGAGGACGGTCCGGCTCCGTTCGCGGCGGGAACCGACTACCTGCTCAGCGCCGACGGCGGCCGGCTGACCGGTTGCGGTCTGAGCGGTCCGGCCTCCCCGGAACTGCAGGCCCTCTACGACACGGCTTTCGGGTGATCGCTTCCGTCGACTAGTCACGTGGTGCATAGTGGCCCCGTGACGGTCGGCCACGCGCTCCTCGGGTTGCTCGTACCCGGGGAACGCCACGGGTACGACCTGAAACGTCGGTACGACCAGCAGTTCCCGGCCGCCCGGCCCCTGGCCAGCGCTCAGGTGTACGCCACGTTGGGCCGGCTCTCCCGCGACGGTCTCGTCGTCCAGGGGGAACCGGAACGGGACGGTGGACCGGACCGGACGGCCTACGGGTTGACCCCCGAGGGTCGGGAGGAACTCCGCCGGTGGCTCGACGAGGTCGAACCACCGGCTCCGTTCGTCGCCAACCCGTTGGCGGTGAAGCTCACGGTCGCGGTGCTCACGGCGGGGGAGCCTGCGGCGCAGGACTACCTGCGCCGCCAGCGAGCAGCGCACCTGCAGCGGATGCGGGACTACACCCGGGCCAAGACCGAACCCGGTGTGGCGATCGCGGAACTGCTGGCCGTCGACTACGCCCTGGAACACCTCAACGCCGACCTGCTCTGGATCGAGAACGCCATGGCCCGCACGGCCGTCCTGACCGAGGAGGTCACGTCGTGGAACCACACCTGAGTGCTCAGGGTCTGGTGAAGTCCTACCGCAACACCCCGGCCCTGCGGGGCGTCGACTTCGCCGCCCGCCGGGGCGAGGTCGTCGCCATCACCGGACCCTCGGGTTCGGGGAAGTCGACGTTGCTGCACTGCCTCGCGGGCATCGAGGTCCCCGACGCCGGATCCGTCGCCCTCGGGGGGCGACGGATCGACGACGCGGGGGAGGGGAAGCGTTCCCGGTTGCGGCGCAGCAGGTTCGGGGTCCTGTTCCAGTTCGGTCACCTGGTCGCGGAGCTCACCGCGGCCGAGAACGTGGCGATGCCGTTGCTGCTGTCGGGCATCCGGCGACGGTCGGCGATCGCCACGGCGACGGACTGGCTGGCCCGCTTCGACGTGGCGGAACTCGCGGGACGCCGACCCGGGGAACTCTCCGGCGGGCAGGCGCAGCGGGTCGCCGCGGCGCGTTCGCTGGTGACCCGCCCCGACGTCCTGTTCGCCGACGAACCGACGGGTGCCCTCGACAGCCTCGCGGGGGAACAGGTGATGATCCAGGTGACCCGGGCGGTGCGCGAGGTGGGGACGACGGTGCTGCTGGTCACCCACGACGCCCGCATCGCGGCCTACGCCGACCGCGAGGTCGTCGTGCGCGACGGGTTGATCGAGGCCGGCCGGTGACCGCGACGACGACGACCGTCCCGCTGCTCCACGCCGACGGCAGCGCGCGGTTCACCACCCTGCTCCGGCTGGCGGTCTCCGGCGGTCGCGCCGACCGGACCCGGATCGCCCTCACCGCAACGGGTTCCGCCGTGGCCACCGTGGCCCTGAGCGCGGCGGCGAGCGTCGCGGTCAGCGGGCCGGGCGACGGGCCCTACACCTCCGAGGTCCTGAACCAACCGGGGCTGCACGTCGGGGTCGTCACCGCGCTGGTGCTGTTGTGCCTGCCCGTCCTGGGTTTCGTGGGGCAGTGTTCCCGGATCGGTGCGCCGGGGCGGGACCGCCGGCTGGCCGCGCTGCGGTTGCAGGGGGCGACGCCGGGGGACGTCGTCCGCGTCGCGGTGGTGGAGACGGGGTTGTCGGCCGTGCTCGGGACCGTCGCCGGGCTCGGTCTGTTCTTCGTGCTCCGCGTCCTGCTCGACGCTCCGATCACCGCCACGTACGACGTGACCACCGTCGACGGCGACAGCACCACCGTCGAGACGGTGACCGGGGCGGCGCTGCCCTTCCCCACCGACGTCCTCCCGCCGTGGCCGGTCCTCCTGGTGTTCGTCCTCGCGATCCCCCTGGCGGCAGCGGTCTTCGCGACGTTCGCGATGCGCCGGGTCGTGGTCACCCCGTTCGGGGTCGACCGGTCCCAGCCGCCGGAACCCCGTCGGATCGTCCCGGCGATCCTCTTCGTGGCGGGCACGGTGGTGATGGTGACGTTCGACAGCCTGCTGCGCTTCGTCCCGCACCGGGTGCTCGCGTCGGAGTTCGCCGTCGCCCTGTTCCTCGTGCCGATCGGGTTGACCCTGGCAGGGCTCCTGATGGGGACGACGACCCTGGCCTCGCTCGTCGGGGAGTTCATCGCGCGGCGCACCGCACGGCCGGCTCTCCTGCTGGCCGCCCGCCGGATGGTGTCCGCTCCGAGCCACACCAGCCGGGCCAACTCGACGCTCCTGCTCGTCGTGCTGCTGGCCGCCTTCACCCAGGGGATCCGGGCGAGGTTCCTGGCCGAGACCGCGAACTACGGCACGACGTTCTACGCGGACACCTTCGACCTGGTGAACCTCGCCCTCGTCCTCGGGGCGGTCATCGCCGCGGCGGGTCTGCTCGTGGGCACCGTCGACGGCGTCCTCGGTCGCCGCCACGTCCTCGCCGGGCTGCACGCCGTCGGCGTACCGCGGGGCACGATCGCGCGTTCGGTCCTCGGCGAGAACCTGCTGGCCCTGGTCCCGGCGGTCGTCCTGGCCACGGCCGCGGGGATCGTGGCGGCGCGCGGGCTGTTCGGCACCTCCGTCACGTGGTCGGACCTGCAGGCCGACGGGACCTACCGCGAGGTCGTCGCCGCGGTCGGTGTCCCCTGGGGGTCCCTCGGTGGCCTCGTCGTCGTGGTCCTGGCGGCCGCGGCACTCGCCACGGTGGCTTCGTTCCCCGTCCTGCGGGTCAGCCTGCACCCGTCGGAACTGCGGGCGGACTGAGGATTCCGAGGACGACCCGACGCAACCAGGTGTGGGCCGGATCGGCCCGGTAGCGCTGGTGCCAGGAGACCACGCCGGCGATCCCACGCTCAGCACACCGGGCCGCCGCGAACGGGTTCCCGTTGCCCGGCCGGGTTCCGGGTCAGACCAGCGGGACCGTGACGAGCCGGTCGTCGCCCGCGCGGGGTTCACCGCGGAACGTGTTGGACGTGAGGATCCACAGCGACCCGTCCGGACCGACCTCGACGGTGCGCAGCCGCCCCAGGGTTCCCTCGAGGTAGGCGTCGGGGGTCCCGGTCGGGCCGTCGGGGTTCAACGGCACGCGCCACAACCGCTGACCCTTCAACGCCGCGACGTAGACCGCGTCGGGGGTCACCGCGACACCGCTGGGGGAGGCGTCGTCGGTCGCCCAGGTCTGGACCGGGGCGACGAACCGCCCGCCCCCGTCACCCGGACCCTCGACCTCGGGCCAGCCGTAGTTCCCGCCGCCGCGGACGACGTTGAGCTCGTCCCAGGTGTCCTGACCGAACTCGGAGGCGATGAGCCGCCCGGTGGAGTCCCACCCGAAACCCTGGGGGTTGCGGTGTCCGTAGGACCAGGTGCGCGAACCCGGGAAGGGGTTGTCCGCGGGGATGGAGCCGTCGGGCAGGATCCGCAGGATCTTCCCGCCGAGGGCGTTCACGTCCTGGGCGGCGGGGCGGTTCTGGGCGTCTCCCGCTCCGACGTAGAGCATCCCGTCCGGTCCGAAGGCGATGCGGCCCCCGTTGTGAATGGAGTTCTTCGGGATCCCGGTGAGGACCGGTGTGGCCTGCGTCAGCCGGTTCTGCGCGAGGGTGTACCGCACGACGCGGTTGTCCGCGCGGGCGGTCTGGTAGAGGTAGACGAACCCGTCGCTCGCGAACTGCGGGGACAGGGCGATCCCGAGCAGCCCGCCCTCGCCGTCGGGCACCACGTCGGGGACCTTGCCGTCCGGTTGCTCCGTGCCGAGGGAGGTGAGCACCCCCGGGCCGATCTGGACGACGCGGGCCTCGTCCCGCAACGTGACCAGGGCCGTGCCGTCGGGCAGGACCGCGAGACCCCACGGGACGTCCAACCCCGTCGCGATGTCGCTCGGCTGACCGGGCAGCCCCGTCGCCGCCGCCAGCGCGTCGGCCGGCGCGGTGCTCGACGTCGGCGCGGGGGCGGGCGGGTCGGAGGTGGTGGGCGTGCTGGGAGGAGCCGGTGTCCCACTGCCGTCGGAGCAGCCGGCCAGCAGGCCCAGCGCCAGGGCGCTCCCGGCGGCGAGGGCTTCGCGTCTGCTGTGCACCGGCCCATCGTCACCCGCGTCCGGCCCGCCCGCACGGCTGGGTAGCGTGCGCGGGGTGAGCACCGCACCCGTCGTCGTGAGCCTGCCCACCGAGTCCTGGGTCAGGGCCCTCGGTCCCGTCGACGGGGTGGAGGTCGTCGTCTGGGACGGTTCGTCCCCCGCACCGGAGCCCGCACCGCGCCTCGTCGTCCCCGACTACGTCGCGACGCCCGACCTCTCGACGCTGCCGGTGGGCACCGAGGTCGTCCAGCTGCTGACCATCGGCTTCGACGGGGTCGCGGAGCAGCTCCCTCCGGGGGTGCGGTTGTGCAACGCGACCGGGGTCCACGAGACCTCGACCGCGGAACTCGCCGTGGGGTTGGCGATCCTCGCGCTGCGGGGACTGGGGGAGGACGTGCGCTCGATGGCGAGGGGCGAGTGGAAACCCTCCCGCCGCACCTCGCTGGCCGACCGCAGGGTCCTCGTGCTCGGCTGGGGCGGGGTCGGTCGCGCCGTCGCCGCCCGCCTGGCCCCCTTCGAGTGCGCGGTGACCGCCGTCGGTACCCGCTCCCGGGTCCAGGACGGGGTGGAGGTCCACGCGGACTCCGAACTCCCGCAGCTGCTGCCCGAGCACGACGTCGTCGTCCTGGCCTGCCCGCTGACCGCGCGGACCAGGGGCCTCGTCGGCCCGGAGTTCCTCGCCGCCATGCCCGACGGAGCGCTGCTGGTGAACGTGGCCCGCGGCCCGGTCGTGGACACCGCGGCCCTCGTCAGGGAACTGCGCACGGGCCGGCTGCTGGCGGCCCTCGACGTCACCGACCCGGAACCGCTGCCGGGCGACCACGAACTCTGGTCGCTCCCGGGGGTCGTCGTCACCCCGCACGTCGGCGGGAACTCGACGGCGTTCCGGCCCCGCATGGTCGCCCTGCTGCGCCGGCAGCTGGAACTCCTGCTCGCGGGTCAGGAACCCGTCAACGTCGTCGCCTCGTCGTAGCGGGCCAGCACCAGCTCCACCAGGGCGGGGTGCACCCCCAGGGGTTCGGCGACGACCTCGGCCCCGGCCCCGGCCAGGCGCACGGAGAACACCCCGGGAGCCAGCAGGTACCCGGCGACCGCCACCGATCGAGCCCCCGCGGCCCTCGCCGCGGCGACGGCCGCGGCGACCGTCGGTTCCTGCGCCGAGAGGAACCCCGCCGTCACCCGACGTCCCGTCCGCACCGACAACGAGGCGACCGCGGCCTCGACGTCGGCGACCGCCCGGGCGTCGGAGGATCCGGCCGCGGCCAGGACGATCGCCCCCTCGAACTCCTCCACCGCAGTTCCCAGGGCTTCCTCCAACCGGTCGACCAGCGCCTCGGTGATGACCTCGTCCGGACCGAGGGCCGGAGCGGCGACGGCTTGGCCGTCTGTGTCCCGCAACGCTTCCGCGATGTCCACCCGGACGTGGTAGCCGCTGGAGAGCAGCAGCGGGACGACGGTGCAGCGTTCCCCGTCCGCGACCAGTTCCGCCACGACGGCACCCAGTTCGGGTTCCTGGACGTCCACGTGCGCGGCGACGACCCGCAGTCCCGGCCGGGCCACCCGGACCGCCTCTCGCAACCCCTCGACGACCGCCCTCCCCTCGAGGGAACGGGTGCCGTGCGAGCACGCGACGAGGACGGGTCCGGGGTTCGTTCCGGGAGTCATGCCACCTCCAAGCGGTAGCCGCGCTTGACCACGGTCCGCACCAGGGCCGCGTCCGGCAGGGCCGTGCGCAACCGGGCGACCGTCACCTCCACGGCGTGTTCGTCGCCCGCCCCGGGCAGGGCGGCGAGCAGGTCCTCGCGCGTCAGCACCGCACCGCGGGCGGCGGCGAGGCGGCGCAGCACGGCCAGCGGACCCGGTGCCAGGTCGAGCACCTCGTCCTCCAGCACCGCGGTCTGGGCCCGCAACCTCAGCGTCCCGCCGACCGTGGCCACGCAGTCCAGCGGGTTCTGCGCGAGGTGGGCCGTGAGGGTCCGCAACAGCGCACCCAGCCGCCACCGGTCCGGGATCAGCGGTTCGATGCCCGCACCCCGCAACGGTTCGGCCGTCACGTCGCCGACGGCGCAGGCGACGACCCCCTCGCCGCACGCCGACACCAGGTCGGCGAGACGGCCCTGACGCCGCGCGGCGTCGAGCAGGGCCACCGCCCCCGGCGCGCTGGTGAACGTCACCGCGTCGAGGCGGCGGGCGGCGATCAGGTCGACGAGGCGTTCCACCGCGACCGGGTCGGCCGGGGGCAACCACCGGTACACCGACACCCCGCGGACCCGGGCACCGGCGTCGAGCAACGGCTGCAACTGGTCCTGGTCCGCCGCCCCGTGCAGCTGCACGACGATGGAGCGGCCCTCGACCCCGCCTGCCACGAGGCGTTCGACGGCCTCCGCGGTCTGCTCGGAGGCGGCCGACCACTCCTCGCGCAGGCCGTTGGCGCGGATGACCCCCGTGGCCTTCGGGCCGCGCGCGAAGATGCGGGCCCGGCCGAAGACCTCCAGCAGCGGGGCGGCCAGCCCGGCCGCGTCGGCGGCCTCCACCCAGCCGCGCAACCCGATGCCCGTGGTGACCAGGAGGTCGTCGGGCGGGTCGGCGATGACGTCGCGGGTCTCGGCGAGCAGTTGCTCGTCCTCGGTCAGCGGGACGATGCGCATGGTCGGGGCGTGCACCACCCGGGCGCCCTTGCGCTCGAAGGTGGCGATCATGTCCGAGGACCGCCGGTCGCTGGTGATGCCGACGGTCACTCCGAGCAGTTGCGGGACCTCGGGGGCAGGCGTGGGGTCGGTCACAGGTCCGGACCGTAGGCGACCTGCGCCGCGGACGCCACGTCCGCCAACCCTTCCAAGCCCGCCACCGCGCCGACCACGATCACCGCAGGCGCCCGCACTCCTCGCTCGGCGGCGATCCCGGCGATGTCGGCCAGGGTGCCGCGGGTGGTGCGCTGGTCCGCGCTCCAGCCGTTCTCGACGATCGCGACGGGCGTCGTGGGCGACTTCCCGGCCGCCACGAGCCCCGCGCTCAACCGCGGCAGCATCGTCACCCCCATGAGGAACACCACGGTGCCGTCCAGCCTGGCCAGGACCTCCGCGTCGACGTCCTCGTGACCGCTGACCACCGTGACCGACCGCGACAGCCCGCGGTGGGTGACGGGGATCCCCCCCGCGGCGGGCACCGAGAACGCGCTCGTGACCCCGGGGACGACCTCGACCTCCACCCCGGCGGCCCGGCAGGCGAGGACCTCCTCGCCGCCGCGGCCCAGGACGTAGGAGTCGCCGCCCTTGAGCCGCACGACCCGTCGCCCGGCGCGGGCGTGCTCGACGATGATCCGGTTGATCTCGTCCTGGGGGACCGGGTGGTGGTCGGGGGTCTTGCCCACGTCGACGACCACCACATCGGGGTCGAGCTCGGCCAGCACGGCGGTGGGGGCCAACCGGTCGACGACGACCACGTCGGCCTCGGCGAGGCGCCGCCGCCCGCGCAGGGTCAGCAGGTCCACGTCCCCGGGACCGCCACCGACCAGCGTGACGCGCCCGGCCCCGGCCCGGCGGCGGCGCAACGGCGCGGCCCCGGAGTCCAGCCAGCGCGACAGCGCCTCCCGCAGGCCCCGCGCCCGCCGCGGGTCGCCGCCCGCCGTGACCGACACCGTCACCTCACCGCGTCGGACCACCGAGGGCGTCCACGCGCTGGAGGCGCGGGCGTCGTCGGCGCGCACGCACCACACCCGCAGGGCCTCGGCGGCCGCGGCGAGTTCCGCGTCCACCCGCGGGTCACCCGTCGCCGTGTGCACGAGCCACACGTCGGCCACGTCGCGCGGTGCGACCTCGCGCTGCTCCCACGTCAGGTGGGGCAGCAGGTCCCGCAGGTCCTCGCACAGCGCCGGCGCGACCACCAGGACCTCGGCCCCGGCGGAGACCAGGTCACGGGCCCGGCGGGCCGCCACGGGCCCCCCACCGGCCACCAGGACCCGACGCCCCGACACGTCCAGGTGCAACGGGTAGGTCATCACCGGGACCTCCCCTCCGTCCGGGCTCACAACTCCACGCTCACGACACCGTCGTCCCCGACCGAACAAGGATGCACCGCGATCGGGTCCTGCCCCGTCGTGGACTCACCCGTGCGCAGGTCGAAGGCGTTGAGGTGCAACGGGCACACCACCGACCCCTCGTCGACCTGGCCGTCGGCCAGCGGGCCCCCCGCGTGCGGGCACGCGGCCTGCACCGCGCTCACGCGACCGCTGCGGTGGCGGAACAGGGCCACCTGCCGCCCGTCGACGACGTAGGTGCGGCCCTCCCCGAAGGGGAGTTCGCGGACGGGGCACACCGCGTGGGTGGTGGAGGTGGTCATCGCGGCACCTCCAGGGAGTCGGGACGGGCGGTGGGCAGCGGCAGGGCGACGGTCGTCCCCCCGGGCGCCCCCGCGGGACGGCTGGGCACCAGCGGCAGGTCCACCAGCGGCAGTGAAGGGCGGAACTGGCCCTCGGTGACCGGCTCCCGGCCCTCCAGCCACGGGTCGCGGTAGTTCTCCACCGTCGCCTGCATGCGGGCGTCGAGGCCCGCGACGAGACCGTCGGAGTCCTCCAGCAGCACCTTCTTCACCCGGTCGAGGCCGAGGCGGGGGACGAACTCGTAGGTGCGTTCCAGCCAGTTGCCCCACTCCCGGTAGAACTGGATGAACCGCCCGGTGAGCGCGATGACCTCCTCGGGGGAGCCCACCGTGGCCAGCAGGTCGCCCTTGCGGACGGTGGCCCCCGCGGCGCCCCCGACGTAGACCTCCCACGCGCCGGCGCCGATCGCGACGACCCCGATGTCCTTGACGTAGGCCTCGGCGCAGTTGCGGGGACAGCCCACGACCCCCAGCTTCAGCTTCGCGGGCGTCTCGACGCCCTGGAAACGGGTCTCCAGGTCGATCCCCAGCTGGGTGGAGTCACCGAGGCCGAAGCGGCAGAAGTCCGTGCCCACGCAGGTCTTCACCGTGCGGAAGCTCTTGCCGTAGGCGTAGCCCGACGGCATCCCGAGGTCCTCCCACACCTTCGGCAGGTCCTCCTTGCGGATGCCCAGCAGGTCCACCCGCTGACCACCCGTCACCTTGATCATCCCGACGTCGTACTTGTCGGCGACGTCGGCGATCTTGCGCAGCTGCTCCGCCGTGGTCACCCCGCCCTTCATCTGCGGGACCACCGAGAACGTGCCGTCGCGCTGGATGTTGGCGTGGACGCGGTCGTTGATGAACCGGCCGTCGCGCTCGTCCTGGTCCAGGCCCTCGGGCCACATCATCCGCAGCAGCGAGGTCAGGCCCATCTTGGACTTCGCGTCCTCCACCCCGCCCGGGGCGAGCTCGCGGAACACCGCCGAGACCGACTTCAGCCGGCGCTCGCGGATCGCGGCCATGAGTTCCGGCTTGGCCATCGGGATCCCCGGGACGTACCAGTTCGCGCTCTCGTCGACGGTGAGGTTCCCGCCCGCGGCCCACTCGGTGACCTGTTCCACGAGGGTCTTGCACGAACCGCAGCCCTTGCCCGCCTTCGTCTTGGCCATGACGGCGTTGACCGAGGTGCAGCCGCCGGCGACGGCGTCGACGATCTTCCCCTTGGTCACGCCGTTGCAGTTGCAGACCTGGACGTCGTCGGCCAGTTCGCCCACCGAGGTCGCCTCGTCGGGGGAGCCGAGGTCGAAGAGCAGGCTCATGCGTTCCTCGGGCAGCGGCAGGCCCTGGTCGAAGGCCTGGGTGAGGAACGCCGTCTTGCGGACGTCGCCCAGCAGCGTCGCCCCGACCAGGCGCCCGGCGCGGATCACCACGTTGAGGTAGATCCCGCGGTGCGGTTCGGAGAACACGACGAACTCGTCGTCGTCGCGCTCGGGTCCGGGCAGACCCATCGCGACCACGTCGACTCCGGCGACCTTGAGCTTCGTGGAGGTGCGCGAGCCGTGGTACGCCGCGTCGGGCCGGGCACCCGTCAGGTGGTCCGCGAGGACACCGGCCTGGTCCCACAGCGGGGCCACCAGGCCGTACGTCTCCCCCCGGTGCTGGACGCACTCCCCGACGGCGTAGATGCCCTCGGCGGTGCCCTCCTCGCCCTCTTCGCCGGCGCTGCACTGCATGCGGTCGTCGACGACGATGCCGCGCTGGACCTCGAGGCCGGAGCGCAGCGCGATGTCGGTGTTGGGTCGGATGCCGGCTGCGACGACGACGAAGTCGGCGTCGAGTACCGAGCCGTCGGGCAGTTCCACCCCGCTGACCCGGTCGGTGCCGCGCAGACCGCGGGTGCGGACGCCGGTGTGGACGCGGATGCCCAGTTCCTCGATCCTGCGGCGCAGGACGCGGCCGGCCTCGGGGCCGAGCTGCTGGTTCATCAGGTGCTTCGGGGAGTGGACGAGGTCCACCTCGAGGCCGTGGGTCGCGAGGCCGTGGGCGGCCTCCAGACCCAGCAGGCCGCCACCGATGACGACGGCGCGACGGTGGGTGCGGGCCGCGGTCAGCAGTGACCGGGCGTCGTCGAGGGTGCGGAAGCCGAACACCCCCTCGAGCACGGAACCGTCGGGGCGGTGCAGGCCCTCCATGCTGGGGAAGAACGGCGTGGACCCGGTCGCGATGAGCAGGACGTCGTAGGGGGTCTGGCCCCCGTCGGCGTCGTGGACGACCTTGGCGAACCGGTCGATGCGCTCGACCCGGACCCCGGCCCGCAGGTCGATGCCGTTCTCCGCGTACCAGGGCAGGGAGTTCAGGAAGATGCCCTCCTCGGTCTCCTCCCCGGACAGCACGTGCGACAGCATGATGCGGTTGTAGTTCCCGTAGGGCTCGTCCCCGAAGACGGTGATGGCGAACTGGTCGGAACCACCGCGTTCGAGGAGTTCCTCGACGGCGCGGATGCCGGCCATGCCGTTGCCCACCACGACGAGGCGGCGGCGCGGACGCCGCTGGGCCGGGACGCTGGCGGTGGCGATCGTCTCGGTCACCTCAGACCTCCACGAGTCCGAGGTCGACCACGACGGTACCGGTCAGCCCGTCGGGAGCCGCGACCCGCAGTTCCAGGGTCGAGGGGGCCTCGACGTCCTCGACGATGCGCAGCGGGACGTGCACCGAACCCTTGGCGGCGATGGGGAACAGGCGCATCGTCACCCCGTCGCGCAGCAGGGCCACGACGACCATCTCCTCGGTGGAGTTCCCGCCGCGGAAGTAGACGGCCTGGGCGCGCGCCCCGTCGGGGACGGTGTAGGCGCCGAGCCCTTCGAGGACCACGGGCTTCTCCAGGCCGGCGCCGGTGAACGGGTAGGCGCCCTGCAGGAAACGGGGGGTCGAGCTCATGGGGGTGGTTCCTCTCAGATCTGGGCGCCGGCGAAGCGCTGGGCGCGTCCGGCCTTGTAGACGGCCACGGTCACCGCGGCGCACACCACGTAGAACGCGATGAAACCGACGAGGGCGGGCTGCAGCGATCCGCTACCCGAGATCGAGGCGGCGAACACGCGGGGGATGATGAACCCGCCGTAGGCGCCGATCCCGGCCGCGAGGCCGATGCAGGCCGCGGCCTTCCGCTTGGCCAGCACCATGGTCTCGGTGTCGGTGGGGTCGATCCCGGCGCGGAAGATGGCGGGGATCATCCGGTAGACCGAGCCGTTGCCGACACCGCTGGCCACGAACAGCAGCAGGAAGCTGACGAAGAACCCGGCGAAGCTGCCGGCCCGCAGCGAGACGATGACGCCGAGGGCGCCGAGCGCCATCACCAGGTAGGCCGCGATGCTCACGTTCGCGCCGGACAGCTTGTCGGCGAGGCGGCCACCGGAGGGCCTGGCCAGCGAGCCGACGAGGGCGCCGAGGAAGGCCAGCGTCAGCGGGACCTGGGGCAGCCCCAGGAAACCCCAGTCGAAGACGGCCTGCGGGAACTGGCTCTTGATCAGCAGCGGGAACACCCCGGCGTAGCCGATGAACGAGCCGAACGTCCCGATGTAGAGGAAGGAGATGATCCAGGTGTGCTTGTTGCGGATCGCGGCGGCGTAGCCGGCGAGGTCGGCCTTGGCGGTGGAGAGGTTGTCCATGTAGCGCCAGGCCAGGACCGCGGCGAGGATCGCCAGCGGGATGACGACCAGCCCGGCGCGTTCCAGGGCCAGCCCGCCACCGATGACGACGATGACCGGGATGACCAGCTGCACGACGGCGACGCCGAGGTTCCCGCCCGCCGCGTTCAGCCCCAGCGCCGCGCCCTTCTCCCGCTCGGGGTAGAAGAACGAGATGTTGGCCATGCTGCTGGCGAAGTTGCCACCCCCGACGCCGGCGGTCGCGGCGACCAGGACCATGAGCCAGAACGGGGTCTGCGGGTTCTGCACGACGATGGCGAGGCCGACGCAGGGGATCACGAGCAGCAGGGCCGAGACGATGGTCCAGTTGCGGCCGCCGAACTTCGGGACGGCGAAGGTGTAGGGGAAGCGCAGCGTCGCCCCCACGAGGTTCGGGATGGCGATGAGCCAGAACTTCTGGTTCTCGCTGAGCGCGAAGCCCGCGTTGTTCAGGGACGGGGTGACGATGGTCCACAGCTGCCAGACCGAGAAACCCAGGAACTCGGCGAAGATCGACAGCCCCAGGTTGCGCTTCGCGGCCCGTCGTCCGGTGGACTGCCACTGGACGGTGTCCTCGGGGTCGTAGTGGTCGACCCAGCGGCCGGCGCGGGGGGCGGGGATCGTGCCGACGGCGAGCTCGGAGTCGGCACGGTCGTTGGTGAGGGCCATCGCTGAGTCCCTTCAGGGGCAGTGGTGGACTGGCTTCGGGGACGAAGCTAGGCACGCCGCGTTACAGCCGGTCGCGTGCGCCGTTGCACCTGCGTGACGTTGTCCTCACGCGCGACGGGGGCCGGTGTGAGGAGAGCGCACCACGGCCGCAACACGGGGGTAACCGGGGGGCAACGGCGGTGGCGTTGACTCGCCGTCGTGACCCCCCTCGAGCCCACCGCCTCGGTGCGCAGCGCCTGCTCCTACTGCGGGGTCGGCTGCGGGATGGTGCTGGACATCACCACCGATCCCGAGACCGGGCGTCGCCGGGTCGCCAAGGTCACCGGCGACAAGCAGCACCCCGCCAACGCGGGCCGGCTGTGCACGAAGGGGGCGACCAGCGCGGACTTCATGACCGCCCCCGGGCGGTTGCAGCAGGCCGCGGTGCGCGAGGTCCGCGGCGGCGAGCCCCGCCCGGTCCCGGTGCGCGACGCCGTCGGGACGGTGGCGCAGCGGTTCGGGGAGATCGTCGAGGAGCACGGCCCGGACGCCGTCGCCGTGTACGTCTCGGGCCAGATGTCGATGGAGGCGCAGTACCTGGCCAACAAGCTGGCCAAGGGTTTCCTGCGCACGACGCAGATCGAGTCCAACTCGCGGTTGTGCATGGCCAGCGCGGGCACGGGCTACAAGCAGTCCCTCGGTTCCGACGGCCCGCCCGGGTCCTACGAGGACTTCGACCACGCCGACGTCTTCCTGGTCATCGGCTCCAACGCCGCCGACTGCCACCCGATCCTCTTCCTGCGGATGATGGAGCGCGTCCGGGCCGGCGCCAAGCTCATCGTCGTCGACCCGCGCCGGACGACGACGGCCGACGCGGCCGACCTCTTCCTGCAGGTGCGCCCGGGCACCGACCTCGCGCTGCTCAACGGCCTGCTGCACCTGCTGGTGGAGGCGGGGGCGGTCGACGAGGAGTTCATCGCCTCCTCCACCACCGGTTGGGAGCGGATGGCCGACGTCGTCGCCGACCACCCGCCGGCGCGGGTGAGCGAGCTGACCGGCATCGCCGAGGCCGACCTGCGGGCCGCGGCCGACCTCATCGCCGGGGCGGGCGAGTGGATGAGCTGCTGGACGATGGGCCTCAACCAGTCCACCCACGGCACGTGGAACACCAACGCCCTGGTGAACCTGCACCTCGCCACGGGCGCGATCTGCCGTCCGGGCAGCGGCCCCTTCTCCCTCACCGGGCAGCCCAACGCCATGGGCGGGCGCGAGATGGGCTACATGGGCCCGGGGCTGCCGGGGCAGCGCTCCGTCCTCGACGCCGCGGACCGCGACTTCACCGAGAGCGTGTGGGGGTTGGAACCCAGCACCCTGCGCACCGACTTCAGCACCGGCACGGTCGACATGTTCCGCCGGATGGCCGACGGGGAGGTCAAGGCGTGCTGGATCATCTGCACCAACCCGGTGGCCTCCGTCGCGAACCGCTCCACCGTGGTGGAGGCCCTGCAACGGTGCGAGTTCGTCGTCGTGCAGGACGCCTTCGCCGACACCGAGACGACGCCCTACGCCGACGTCCTGCTGCCGGCCGCGCTCTGGGCCGAGTCGGACCAGGTGAGCGTGAACTCCGAGCGGAACATGACCCTGCTGCACCAGGCCGCCGACCCGGTGGGGGACGCCCGCCCGGACTGGGAGCTCATCGCCGAGGTGGCGCGCGCGCTCGGTTTCGGTGAGCACTTCGCCTACGGCTGCGCCTCCGACGTGTTCGACGAGATCCGCCGCTTCTCCAACCCCCGCACCGGTTACGACCTGCGCGGGGTCGACCACGAGCGGCTGCGTCGCGGTCCCGTGCAGTGGCCCGCCCCCCCGGACGACGGCGAGGACCGGCACCCGGTGCGCTACCTCAACGACGGGGTCAGCCAGGACCTGCTCGTCCACCCCGACGGCAGCGTCCCCCGGCTGGCGTTCCCCACCGCGACCGGGCGGGCGGTGTTCTGGCCCCGCCCCTTCCTCCCGGCGGCGGAACTCCCCGACGACGACCACCCGTTCGTGCTGAACACCGGCCGGGTCCAGCACCAGTGGCACACCCTCACCAAGACGGGGAAGGTCGCCAAGCTCAACAAGCTGAACCCCGGACCGTTCCTCGAGGTGAACCCGGAGGACGCCGCACGGCTGGGGATCGCGGAGGGCGACCGCGTCGAGGTGGTGTCGCGTCGGGGTCGCGCCGTCCTGCCGGCGGTGGTCACCGACAGGGTGCTGCCGGGGTGCTGCTTCGCCCCCTTCCACTGGAACGACGAGTTCGGCGCCGATCTGGCGATCAACGCGGTGACCAACGACGCGGTCGACCCCGACAGCTTCCAGCCGGAGTTCAAGGTGTGCGCCGTGCGGTTGACCCGCGTCGAGGTGGAGGCGGGGCCGCAGGTGCGACGCGGGGAGCCGCCGGTCTTCGACGAACGCCAGAGCAGGTACCTCGACGGGTTCCTGCACGCCCTCGGCGAGGCACCCGGTTTCGTACCGGCGCTGCCGGCGTCGGCCCCCTTCGGGGAGGGCGACCGGGCCTGGGTGGACGGGTTCCTCGCGGGGACGTTCGCCGGCACCACTGCCCCGGTGGTGGCCACCTCGGCCCCCGAGCCCGAGGCCGCGCCCGACGTCTTCGTCCTGTGGGCCTCGCAGACCGGGGGAGCCGAGGAGCACGCCCGTTCGGCGGCGGCGGCCCTGGAATCGGCCGGGGTCCGGGTCGGGGTGTTCGGGATGGACGAGGTGACCCCCGACCGGCTGAGTTCCGCGGCGACCACGCTGGTGGTGTCCAGCACGTTCGGCGACGGCGGGCCCCCGGACAACGGGGAATCGTTCTGGGAGGCGCTGTCCGGTCCCGCGGCGCCGAGCCTGGAGGGGCGCACGTTCGCCGTGCTCGCCCTCGGTGACTCCAGCTACGCCGACTTCTGCGGTCACGGCCGCCGCCTCGACGAACGGTTCGCCGAACTCGGCGCCCAGCGGTTGCTGGACCGGATCGACTGCGAGCCGGGGGAGGACGATCGCGCCGCGGACTGGAGCGCGCGCGTCCTGGGCCTGCTGGCGCAGCGGAGCCCCGCGGCCCTCGTCCCCGCACCGCGAGCGGCCCCCGTCCACCCCACCCGCGGGAACCCCTACCGCAGCCGGCTCGTGCGCAACGTCCGCCTCAACGCCGCGGGTTCGACCAAGGAGGTCCGCCAGATCGGGTTCGCCCGCGACGACGGGCTGGAGTACCACGCGGGTGACTCCCTGGGGGTGTGGCCCGAGAACGACCCCGTCGTGCTCGCCGAGGTCGCCGACGCCACCGGTGTCGACCCCGCGGAACTGGCGGCCCTGGACGTGACCCGGCCCTCCCCGGGACTGCTCCGCTTCGTCGCCCAGCGCTCCCGGCGGGAGGGTCTGTCCCGGATCCTCGCCGACGGCCCGTCGCGGACGGCGGAGTGGGCCCACGGTCGTCAGCTGCTGGACGTGCTCCGGGAGTTCCCGGCCCACGCCGAACCCGCGGAGTGGCTCAACCTGCTCAAGCCCCTGCAACCGCGGCAGTACTCGATCTCCTCGGCCCCCGAGGCCCACCCCGACGAGGTCCAGCTGACCATGTCGACCGTCCGCTTCGGCGACCCGGTCCGCCACGGGGTCTGCTCCACGTTCCTCGCCGACCGGGCGGAGGGGAAGGACGTCGGCGTCTTCGTGCAGTCCGCTCCCGCGTTCCGCCCGCCGGGCGACCCGGGCGTGCCGATGGTGATGATCGGGCCGGGGACGGGGGTCGCGCCGTTCCGCGCCTTCCTGCAGCACCGGCGTGCCCACGGCGCGAGCGGCCCGAACTGGCTGTTCTTCGGCGAGCGGAGCTCGGCCACCGACTGGTACTACCGCGAGGAGTTCGAGGGCTGGCGTGAGGACGGGTTGCTCACCCGCCTCAGCCTCGCGTTCTCGCGCGACCAGCCGCAGAAGGTCTACGTGCAGGACCGGATGCGGCGCCACGGCGCGGAGTTGTGGGCCTGGCTGGAGGAGGGCGCCCACCTCTACGTCTGCGGCGACGCCGCCCGGATGGCCAGGGACGTCGACGCCACGCTGCGCGACGTCGTCGCCGAGCACGGTGGCATGGACGCGGAGGACGCCACGCTGTACGTCAAGACGATGGCCGCGCAGCGACGTTACGTCCGCGACGTCTACTGACCGGCCTCCCCGGCGCAGCCCGTCGCCGCGACCTGCGACCACTGGGTGATCAGCTCCGGGGACACGGCGAGGGCGTCGTGCCAGTCCTTCCACTGCGCGTGGGTGAGCCCGGCGGCGGCCAGCCGGTCGTCCAGGTCGGTGGTGAAGCCGGACTCGTCGGCGAAGGACTGGGTGACCACCGCGCACTGGCGCGTGAACTCCACCGCCGCGATGCGGGCGGTGACGTCGTCGGCGGCGACCGGGGTCATCCCGGGGATCGCTGCGACGGCGACGGTGCCCGTCGACGGCGCGGCGGCAGGGGTGTCCTGCGCGCCACCGGTCCCGCAGGCGCCGAGGAGGGACAGGAGCAGCACGGCGCCCAGGGTCCGTGCGGTGCGTCGGAGCTCAGGAGACGACAACGGTCACCGCTCCCGCCGCGGTGACCGGTGCCGCCGCCGTGTACGTGATGACCAGCGGCACGGTGTAGGTCCCCGGTGCGATCCCGTTCGCCCTGAACCTCATGCCGACGTAGTCGGTCGTCCCCCCGCCGAGCGCGCTCCCGCCGTTGAGCGTGGCGACGGTCCCGTCGCTGGGGTAGCTCACCTCCAGGCCGGGCGGCAGGGCACCGGCCCGGACCGTGAAGCCGGCCAGGTCGGTCTGGCCGCCGGTGAAGGACACCCGCTGGAAGGGGCTGCTGTCCGTTCCGGCCGTGAGCTGGCTCACGCTCTGGGTGAACGGCGCGCCGACGGCGGGGAGGACCGGCACGGTCACGGTCGTGGTGAGGGTGGACTGCTTGGCCCCGGCGAGCAGCCACGCGGCACGGTCACCGGTGAGGAGAGCCGTCAGGCAGGTCGTCAGCCCGGTGCACCCCCAGTACGTCGAGGTGAGCGTGACGGAGAAGTTGCTCGTCTGGGTGTAGGGGACCTTCACCTTGAACGCGGCGTAGTCCCGGGTGCCGGCGGCCAGGACGGCCGAACCGTAGAGCGAGGTGTCCGAGCCACCGCGGGTCGTCGGGTAGCTCACGGTGACCCCGGCCGGTGCGGTCACGGTGGTGGACCAGTCCACCACCGTCGTGGGGGCCTGCCAGGAGACCGACACCCACGAGGACTGGCCGGGGGCGAGCGCGGCGGTCGTCGTCGCCACCGGTGTCACCCCGAACCCGATGATGTCGGGCACCGGCAGCAGCGGCGTCGCCGTCGCCGTCGGTGACGGCAGCGGCAGCAGCGGCATCGGCATCGCGGCGAGGGCGGTCGTTCCGGAGGACACGAACGAGCAGGTGATCAGCGTGGTCAACGCGGCCGCGCCGACCCCGCGGCGGCGCCACGGGTTCTTCTGCGCTCGCGGCGTCTCGAGGATGTCGGTCATGGCGTGGTCATCGGCGGCCCGAGGCCGCCCCTGCACGGCGGCACACCGCGGTTCACCCGTGCAGTGCAGTGCGGCACACCGCGGTTCACCCGTGCAGACGAACCGGGGGTACGGACGGTGGCGACGGTGCCGCGACGGGTGCGACGACGGGTGCGACGACGGGTGCGACGACGGGTGTGGGCGCGACCGGGGCCACGGGTGCCGAGGCCCAGGGACCGGGCTGCGCGGGCTCACCGGTGCCGTCGGTGAACCCGGTGCGCGGCATCGCCGTCCACACCGGCTTGCGCCGGGTGAGCGCGAGCACGAGCCCCTGCAACCGGAACCAGGCGTGGACCTGGCGGAAGCCGAGGTTCTCCAGCAGGCCGGCGGCCAGGAGGGCGAGCAGGACCCGCCGCCCGCCGTAGCGGTGGAAGGTGAACTCCTCCACGGCGACGACGGTGGTGGACAGCAGGGCGCCCATGAGCAGCGCGAACCCGATCATCAGCCCGCCCGAGCTCCAGTCCAGGACGCCCAGGGCCGCCGCGCCCACAACGGAGGCCAGGCCGAGGACCTCCACGACCGGCCCGATCGCCTCGAAGAGGAGGAAGAAGGGCATGGCGAGCACCCCGACGGTCCCGTAGCGCGGGTTGCCGATCATCCGCCGGTGCTTCCACAGCAACTGGCCCAGGCCGTGCGACCAACGGCGACGCTGGCGACCCAGGACCTTCCACGTCTCGGGCACCTCCGTCCAGCACACGGGTTCGGGGACGAAGACCATCCGGTGCGGCCGGCCCTCGCGACGCATCCGTTCCTGCAGGGCCACCACGAGCTCGGCGTCCTCGGCCAGGGAGTGGGCGTCCATGCCGCCGACCTCCAGCAGCAGGTCGCGGCGGAAGAGCCCGAAGGCGCCGGAGATGATGAGCAGGGCGTTCGCGTCGGCCCAGCCGGTGCGGCCGAGCAGGAACGAGCGCAGGTACTCCACGGCCTGGATCCGCACCAGCCACCGTCGCGAGAGCCGCGGTTCCAGCACCGAGCCGCGCTCGGTGTGCGACCCGTTGACGACGCGGATGACCCCGCCCGCGGCCACGACGTTGACCGGGTCCTCCACGAAGGGGCGGGCCACCCGCAGCAGGGCGTCGGGTTCCAGGAGCGAGTCGGCGTCCAGCATGCAGATCAGCGGGTGGCGGGCCAGGTTCAGCGCCGCGTTGCTGGCGTCGGAGCGTCGGCCGACGCTGACCTTGCGGACCACGGTGAGCGCGTCGCCCGTCGTCGCCCGGTGCACCGACAGGATCTCGCCGTCGATGGGCAGGTCCGCCGTCCACCGCGGGGTCACCGGCACCAGCCCGTAGGCCTGCTCGACCAGCTCGAACGTGCGGTCGGTGCAGCCGTCGTCGACGAGGACGACCTCGAAGGAGGGGTAGCGCTGCCCGAAGGCGGCGGCCAGGGTGTCGAGGATGCCCGCCTCCTCGTCGTGGGCGGGCACCAGCACCGAGATGCCCGGGGTGAGAGGACTGGCGAAGAGGTGGTCGTGGCCCTCGGTGCCCTTCCACCGCCGGTTGGCCAGCACCCGGCGGGCCCCGAAGACGACGAGCGCGAGCATCGAGGCGTCGAGCAGGACGACGTAGCCCAGCACCGTCCAGTTCAGGACGCCGATGAGCTGCACGGCGAAGGCGCTCACCTCAGCACCCCCGCGGTGACACGTCGTCGCGGCGTCCGGGCGTCGAGGGCGTCGAGCGCGGCGCGGGCCGTCAGGCCGACGGTCCCTCCGCGCAGCGCGTGCTCGTCGAGACGCTCCCGACCCGCCCGGCCGAACCCGGTCAGCGCCTCCGCGCAGGTGACCGGGACGAGGCCGGTGCCGGTGGAGAGCCCCGCGGTCAGCGCGTCCAGGGTGGACGGGTCGCCGATCCGGCCCAGCGCCTCGGCCGCCACCACGCGCAGCTCGAGCGGACGTCCGGAGTTCAGGACGGAGACGAGGACGGCAGACGCGTGCGGCGACCCGATGCGGCCCAGCGCCGCCGCCGCGCTCAGGCGCAGGGCGGGGGACTCGTCGGCGTCGGCGAGAACCCGCGTGAGCGCGTCGCCGGCCACGGGATCGCTGTGCAGACCGAGCAGTTGCGCGGCGAGGGGACGGGCCTCGGGCAGGGGACCCTCCACCGCGGCACGCAGCTCCGGCAGCGCGGGGGTGCCCAGGTCCAGGAGGGCCATGCCGACGATGCCCGGCGGCAGACCCGGACGCGTGCCCAGCGCGGCCAGCAGCGGCCCCACGGCCGTGACCTCACCGGTGCGGCCCAGCGCGCGGGCGGCGCTGTGCCGGACCTCGGCGACGGGATCGCCGAGCAGCGCCACCAGCTGCGGCACGTGAGCGCCGCTGGAGACGTTCCCCAGCAGTTCAGCGGCCCGGCCGCGGCGCCACGCCGCCCGCGACGTGAGCTGGGCGGCGGCCCGGTCGACGACTCCACGTTCGACCAGCACCTCCTGCAGGAGGGTCCGGTCCGCGCCGCGCAGCTGCGGGAGCAGCTCGATGACCAGCTCGTCGAGCAGGGGGTCGGCCCCGGCGCTCGCCGGCGGTGCCGGTCCGTCGTCGGGGTCGAGCAGGGCGTGCACCACGGGCTGCAGCTCCGCGCGACGACGGACGTCGTGCGCCGTGCGTCGCGAGCGCAGGGTGTGGCCCACGCCGGTGGCGAGCAGCAGCACGACCACGAGGAGCGCGAGAACACCTGAGAGGACGAGCGCGGCCTCGTCGAGCCGGTTCACGCCGCGCTGCTGCCCGGCGGCAGCAGGGCGGTGACGCGCACGGCCAGCTCGCGGGGGCTGAAGGGCTTGACGATGTAGTCGGTGGCGCCCGCGGCGAAACCGCGTTCCAGGTCGGGTTCCTGTGCCCGCGACGTGAGCAGCAGCACGGGCGTCCGGGCGAGCTGCTCGTCCGGGTCCGAACGGAGCGTCGCGCACATCTCCAGCCCGTTCATCCGCGGCATCATCCAGTCCAGGATGATCAGGTCGGGACGCAGCTGCCGGGCCGCGGCGAGGCCGGCCTGGCCGTCCGTCTCGACCGAGACGTCGTAACCGAACCGCGTCAGCCGGAAGGCGACGAGGTCGGCGATGACGGGGTCGTCGTCCACGACGAGGACATGGGTCATGACGCTCCGATCGATGAGGGTGTCGGTACCGTTGATCGGCGCGGGCGGGCACGTACTGAAGCCCGCCCGGGCCCGCTCAAGGACACGCTCCCCGTGGCCGAGACGATCTCCATGACGCGTACCCGCCGGACCGCGACCCGTCGCGCCCGTGGTCCCGTGACGCTGAACGCGCTGATGCGTCGACCGGTGCGGGTGGCCGTGGCCGCCCTGCTGGTCGTCACCGCGATGATCGTCGCCACGAACCTCGCGGTGCTGGCCGCCTTCACGCCCCAGGCCGGCCGGGCGGTCGCCGTCTCCACGGCGCTCGACCGCGCGGAGGTGGCGATGGTCGACCAGGAGACGGGGTTGCGCGGTTTCCTCCTGACCGGTGACCGGGAGTTCCTGGCCCCCTACGAGGAGGGCGTGGCCGCGCTGCGCAGCCTGGACGCCGAGATGGCGCAGGCGACGCGGGACGACCCCGAGCTGACGTCCTGGGTGGAGCGGCTGCTCGCGGCCGAACGCGAGTGGACCGAGCAGTGGGCCGAACCGACGCTGCGGACGCCGCCGTCCGCGTCCGACTCCACCGCGATGGTCGTCTCGCTGTTGAAGGGCAAGGACCTCTTCGACCGCTACCGCGAGGTGGAGGCCGGCGCCCAGCTGGTGGTGGACCACCGGCGTGAGGTCGCCGTCGACCGCATGCGAACGGTGCTGGCGCTGGGGACGTTGGCCGGTCTGCTCGTCGCGGTGGCCGCCACGCTGCGCGTGCGCACCGTCGACCGTCGGACCAGCGCCCAGACGGGCCCACCGTTCCTCGCGCTCCGCGGGCAGCTGTCCCACCTCGCCGCCGGTGACGTCGACGCGCGGCTGGTGCCCACGGGTCCGCTGGAGCTGCGCACAATGGGCGCCGACGTGAACACCCTCGGGGACGCGCTGCGGACGCGCGGGGAGCTGGTCGCCTCCCGGGAGGCGGAGCTGGTCGCCGCGCGGGACGAGGCCGAGCGCGCGGGGCAGGCGAAGTCCGCGTTCCTGGCCACGATGAGCCACGAGATCCGCACCCCGCTCAACGCCGTGCTGGGTCTCACCGACCTGCTCCTGACCACCGAGCTCACCGAGCTGCAGCGCGGGCACCTGGAGACGGTCTCGCGCAGCGGCGACAGCCTGCTCTCGCTGATCAACGACGTGCTGGACTTCTCCAAGATCGAGTCCGGCGAGCTGGACCTGGACGAGGCGCCCTTCGACCTGGAGGCGCTGGTCTACGACGTGGCCCAGCTCTTCGCCGCCCAGGCCGCCACCAAGGACCTCGACCTCCTGGTGGACATCCGCGCGACGCAGGGACGCGAGGTCGTCGGCGACGCGCTGCGGCTGCGCCAGGTGCTGAGCAACCTGGTGTCCAACGCGATCAAGTTCACCTCCCGCGGCCACGTCGTCGTCCGGGTCACCGGCGACGTCCGCCCCGACGACCGGCTGGACCTGCGGATCGTCGTCGCGGACACGGGCATCGGCATCCCGCTGGAACACCGCGACCGGCTCTTCCGCTCCTTCAGCCAGGTCGACGACTCCGCCACGCGCGCCTACGGCGGAACGGGCCTGGGCCTGGCCATCAGTCAGCGCATCGTCTCGGCCATGGGCGGGGCCATCACCGTGGACAGCACGGCGGGGGTGGGATCGACGTTCACCGTCGTCCTCGCGCTGGGGCTGGAGCCCCAGCCGGCGGAGGGCACCCGGGTGCCCTCGTTGCGGGGCTGCCGGGTGCTCGTGGTCGACGACAACCCGACGAACCTGGAGATCCTGGACCACCAGCTCGGGCGGGCCGGCGCCGCCGTCGTGCTCGTCGACTCCGCGGAGCAGGCGTTGCAGCGCCTGAGCGCAGGTGAGGTCTTCGACCTCTGCGTGACCGACCAGCACATGCCCGTCATGACCGGGGTCGAGCTGGCCCAGCGGGCGCGGAAGGTGCCCACGGGCGAGGCGTTGCCGTTCGTCCTGTTGAGCAGCGTCGCCACCGTCCCCGCCGGGCTGGAGGGGCTCTTCGCCGCCCGGCTGCACAAGCCGGTGCACCCGGAGCGGTTGCTGTCCACCGTGCGCGGTGCGCTGGCGACCGTCCCCGTGGCGGGGTCCGCGGCCGAGCGCACCTGCTGGCGCGGCGGCGGCACCCCGGTCCCCGACGGCGGGGGGCTGCGGGTGCTGATCGTCGAGGACCACGACGTCAACGCCCAGCTGATGGAGCTGTACCTGGACCAGCTCGGGCACCGCAGCGACCGGGTCGTCGACGGCCGGGCGGCCGTGGCCGCCGTCGAGGCCTCGACCTACGACGTGGTCATGATGGACGCCCAGATGCCCGTCATGGGCGGCGCCGACGCGACCGCCCGGATCAGGGCCCTGCCCGGGCGCCAGCCGGTGGTCATCGCGGTGACGGCCAGCGTGCTCGCCAGCGACCGCGCCGCCTTCGCGGCGGCCGGTGCCGACGACTTCCTCAGCAAGCCGGTCCGCCTCGCCGTGCTGCAGGCCGCCCTGGGCGCGGTGGTCGCTGTTCCGTCGACGGACGTCGACACGCGGGTCGACCCGGCGGAGGAGCCGACTGCGGCACCGGCCGAGAGTGGGCCTCTGGATCCCGAGGTGGTGGAGGAGCTGCGCGACCTCGGCGAGGAGGGCTTCACGCAGGTCTACACGCGCTTCGCCGACCACCTCGACGCCTGGGTGGTCGAGCTCCTCACCGCCGCGGACCCGACGGCCGGCCCCGCGTCGGACGAAGCAGTGTCTGCGGCGGGGCTGGCCCACCGGCTGAAGGGGAGCAGCGCCTCCCTGGGAGCTGCCGAGCTCGCCGCGCTGTGCGCCCGGGTGGAGGGTCTCGACGCCCTCTCGGAGAGCGAGCGTTCGGAGCTGCTGACGGAACTGCCCCAGGAGGCGGCCCGCGTGGGTGTCGCGGTCCGCGCCCTGCTGCAGGGCACCCCGGTCGGGGCCTGAGCCCACCGCCCGGTGCTGCCCGGCGCCGTTCGGTGCCGAGACGGTCTGCGGGACAGCGCTTCGGGAACGTCACGTCCGCGGCGGCCGACGCGAGAGCGAGGGCCAACGCCATCGACGACGGTGCGGTCTCCGGCCCCGCGGGCCTGCGTCCGGCCACCCCACCGACGAGGACCAGCCGGCACGTCTCAGCTGCCCTGCTCAGGTGTCGGTGCCTCAGAACTCTGATGACGCTCGATGTCTCAGGACCTCGGTGGCAGTCGTAGGTCCGAGCAGGTGCCACCCACAACAGCGCGCACATCGCGGGATGACCGGAAGGTCAGTGGTCCGTGATCACCTGCAGAAGTGGATCGGCGTTGGGCCGGGGTCGCGGCGCAGAGCTTGCTCCCAGGCGTTGTCGTCGACATCGATGTGGCTGTCGAGGGAAGCGATGAAGATGACCTTGGCCGCCGCGGGCTGGTTCTCGACCCAGTCGCGGACCTGGCGGTAGGACCCTGCGACCTCGCTCATGCGGTTGCCGTCGTCCTGCCAGCTACCGCTCCAGACTTCGTCGCCAGCGGGGTCGTGGGGTGGCATGACCCACACGGTGCCGTGACCAGGCCGCGGCGGTGGGTAGGTCGTGGGCTGGCGGGCCTGTTCCAGGAGTCGGGCGCGGTCCTCGGCGGTCTGGGCGCGCAGTTCTGGTGGCAGGTAGTCCTGGTAGGGCGGACCGCTGAACTGGGACATGGGCTCAGGTTGATCGCTGAGGACGGAAGTCGCCAGCACCTGCCGGTTTCGAGATGGGCCTGTCGGCCGCAGTGCGCGGGCGGCGAGATCAGCGAGTGCTTGAAGCCTCGGTGCTTGCCGGATCGTCACTTCTGTCGGCGTCTGCGTAGGACGTCTTTGGCGACGTCGATGACGAGCCACACTAGGAGGGCGACGAGCGCTGATTCGATCGCGTCGGGCCAGTTGTTGAAAGCTCGCAAGATGAGGGCGAGTAGTGCTGCGGCTGCAAGATCGATGAAGATCGTGATGATCCAGACGCGGAAGCTTCGAGGCGTCTCGTCATCAGTGCCCATGCGTTGATCATGGCATCAGGCAGCGATTCGGTAGCGCGCTCGTACGGTCGCTGATCGAGCCCGCTTCAGCGATTCGCGGGTGATCCTCGTGCTCAGCTTGCATCCGGACATCGTCAGATGAGTGAAGTCGCCGGCCGCCCCGCGACCGCGCGCACAACGCGGGATGACCGGACGTGTGGTTGATCGGCATGCTGGGTCGATGCACCTTGAGCTGCAGGCCGCATTGACACCCGTCTTGGCTGATCTGGAGGTGCCCAGCGGAGTGACGGCGAGGGTGAGCGATGAGGAGTGGCAGGACGCGGTTCCCGGGGCGGCCAGTTGCGTGATGGTCAGCCCTGATGGCTTCGGCATGGGCGTGTGGATCTCGACCGGTCAGCCGCTGAATGCCCAGGTGACAGCGCTGGCTGACCAAGTGCAGGAGTGGGCGGTGGAGGGGGTCTGCTGCACTGATCGGTGACAACCGAGCTGGCTTGCTCCCGAGCAGGCCTGGAAGGATGTCGCTGTGCCCAAG